>DAOSXE010000039.1 GCA_035380285.1 bacterium
CGGGAAAGTGGCTGATCCGGGGGGTGAGCGCCCCCTACTACGGCGCCTCCACCGATCTCCCCGTCACCAACCCCTGAGGGGGAGGGGGGCAGAGAGCATAGGGAAAACCCCTCAGCCACGGACCCTCCCGTCTTGCCGCTCCTCGCCCGGAAAACGCACAAAACCCACCGCCATTCTTTATCGGCGAAAGCATTGTTATCCGTAGTAACCGCCCCATCTCAAAAGCTGTATCCCGGATTGCCGCCGGGCGTAAGGTTGGATTTTCTTGCTGTCCACGGTTGTCGGCGCACCGATTATCGTGTAATAATTAATGTACAATATTTCTCGACCTGGAGGTGTGACCGATGAAGCTGAGCTTCCTTGTTTCTCTCGCTATGGTTCTCGTTTTTGCGGCCGCGCTCACCGAAAACTCCCACGCCACGGGTTGGTTTCAGATGAGTGACGGTTTCGACGGCTGGGCCGTTCAAGAGATTATTTATGGAGACGCAGTTTATGCGGGGGGCGCATTTAACTCGTCCTACGGGGGGACAACCCTTAAGCACATAGCCCGCTGGACCGGCACGGCCTGGGCTCCGCTGGGGGCCGGGTTAAGCAGCGATGCCGACGCCCTGGCTTGGGACGGGGATAATCTATATGTGGGGGGATCATTTACGACGGCCGGGGGCGATCCGGCCAACCGGGTGGCCAAGTGGGATGGGAGCCTCTGGAGTCCCCTCGGCTCAGGGCTGGATGACACAGTCCAAGCCCTTGCTTGGGGAGGGTCTTATCTTTATGTCGGCGGCTTATTCACTACGGCCGGGGGTTCTTCCGCCAATTACATTGCCCGCTGGAACGGGAGTTCCTGGTCGTCCCTGGGCTCCGGGATGGACAATACGGTTTTCGCCCTGGCCTGGGACGGGTCCAGCCTTTACGCGGGGGGGTCGTTCACCACTGCCGGGGGAACCACGGTCAACCGGATCGCCCGTTGGAACGGGAGTTCCTGGTCGGCTCTCACTTCGGGGATGAATTCTAGCGTCTACTCGTTGGTCTGCGATGGAGAGGGCAACCTCTATGCCGGCGGCTCTTTCACTACCGCCGGCGGGGTCACGGCCAACCGGGTCGCCCGCTGGGACGGGAGTTCCTGGCACGCCCTGGGTTCGGGGATGAACGCCCAGGTAGTAGAGTTGGCCTGGGACGGAGCAAACCTCTATGCCGGCGGACAGTTCACCGCGGCCGGCGGAACTTCAGCCAACTACGTAGCCCGCTGGGACGGAAGTTCCTGGCACGCTTTGGGTTCGGGCACAAACAGTTATGTTTATAGTTTGGCTGGTAATTCCGGCAACCTCTATGCCGGCGGCCTCTTCACCACCGCGGGCGGATTGTCGGCCCGCCAGATCGCCCGATGGGAAGCGCCCAGTCCCACTCCTTCTCCCACCCAAACGCCGACTCTCCCTCCCACCCGAACTCCGACCCCTTCTCCCACCCGAACGCCGTCCCCTCCTCCCACCCGAACCCCGACTGCTCCTCCCACCATGACCCCGACCGTTCCCCCCACCAAAACCCCAACCCCCCTCAAAACTCCGACCGCGCCGCCGACCGGCACTCCCACGGCCCCGCCCACCGCCACCCCGTCAACCACGCCCACGCCCTGGCAGCAGGGCTGCCTGGACGGCTGGACCCAGGTACTCTACCTGGAAGAAGAATTCGACACCGTCCCCCCGTCCGGATGGACCATTACGGACAACCCGATGAGCGCCTGCTCCTGGCAGTCGGGGACGATCGCCGGCAATCCCAACAACACCGGGGGCACCGGAAACTTCGCCGACGCCGACCGGGCCGCCTGTGGCGGGGCGCTGATGTCGGAGCTCCGCAGCCCCGAACTCGACTTCAGCCTGAACGAGAACCCCTGGGTCGAGTTCAAGACCGACATGAACGTCACCAACGGCGCGATGTGCCGGGTCTACGCCATCATCGAGGAGACCACCTGGTGGGAACTGACCGCGATCAACTACTCCATGCGAGGACCCCGCACCATCACCCTGCCTCTTTACGGGGCGGCCTGGGAGGACGAAGTCCAGGTCTCCTTCGAGTACTTCGCCTCCGATTCGGACGGCTGGTGGCAGATCGACGATGTCCGGCTCTACGGCTGCCAGTTGATCCTTACCACTCCGACTCCGCCGCCCAGCCCGACGCCGACCAGCCAGCCGCCCAGCCCGACGCCGACCAGCCAGCCGCCCAGCCCCACTCCCACTCCTTACGTCAGCACCACCACCACCACGACCGCCACGACCACCACGACCACCACGACCATCACCACGACCAGCTCGACTACAAGCACAACCACGACGGTTACGACCACAACGACTACCACTACCACCGCCGCCTCGACTCCCACCCCCACGGCCAGCCCGACCGCGCCCGATACGCCGGCGCCGACGGGCACCCCGACTCCCGCGCCTTATTGCGCCGCGGCCCTGATGGTCGAGGGCGTGGAGGACGCCTGGATCGAGATTCCCCGCTCCGGCCAGAGCCTGGGTTGGCAGTATACCTTCGTCCCTGCCGTCGACCCCATTTCCGGGACGAGCATGGGGAACGTCGCCGACAACAGGAACCTGTTCAACGATGGGGGAACTCTGCCCGAGGATGAGGGGCTGGCGGTGAGACTGGACAGCTTCAATCCCCACACCGGCTCGATCCTCGCCGGCGACACGCTCAACCTGACCTATACCTTCTCCGGTTCGGGTACGCCTCAGAACCTGCCCCTGCTCCTGCCGCCGATGTCCTGGTCGAGCCAGACCCAGGTGGTTTTCTACTACTCGGGTACGGGAGAACCCTATTCCGACAGATGGCTCTGCCACAGCCTTCTCCCGGCTGGCACTCCGCCGACCCCGACCCCCACCTGCAGCGTATCGGTTCCCACGCCCACGCCGCCGCTCACCACGACAACCACGGAGTCCACCACGACAATCACGACCACGACCACGATTTCGACCACGACCACGGCGGCCGGCGAATCCGGTGCCGTGATCGGGGACTACAACGGCGACGGGACCTCGGACATCGCGATCTTCAGGGCCTCTTCGGGCGCGTGGATGGTGAGGAGCCTCACCCGGGTCTGGTTCGGCGCCGCCAGCGACCAGCCCGTCCCCCGCGACTACTCGGGCGACGGGGCCTGGGACTTCGCGATCTACCGTCCTTCCCTGGGCAAATGGATGGTGCGGGGCCTGACCAGCGCCTTCTACGGGGTGGCCACGGACGTCCCGGTCCCGGGCGACTACGACGGGGACGGTGCTTCCGATATCGCCCTCTTCCGGCCTTCGATCGGCAAATGGCTGGTGCGGAGCGGGCTCCAGGCCTACTACGGCTTCGCCGCCGACACGGTCGTGCCCGGCGATTACAACGGCGACGGGACCACCGACATCGCGGTCTTCCGGCCCTCGATCGGCAAGTGGCTGGTGCGGGGGGGCACCCAGGTCTACTACGGCGTAGCCACCGACACGGTGGTCCCGGGGGACTACACCGGGGACGGGAGCTGCGACTTCGCCGTCTGGCGCGAGACCAACGGGGTGTGGCTGGTGAAGAACGGCCCCCACGTCTACTGGGGAACCAGCGGAGACGTGGTCCAGCCGGCCGACTACGACGGGGACGGGACGATGGACTTCGCCGTCTGGCGCCCCGCCTCCAGCCGGTGGATCATCTACAACTTCGTCAACTACTACTACGGCGCCCCGACGGACGAACCGGTCACCAACCCCTAAGGGGGAGGGGGGCAGAGAGCATGGAGAAAAGCCCCTCCGCCGCGGACCCTTTAGGGTTCGGGGTTCAGGAAGGGAGTTGAACCACAGAGGACACAGAGGGGGAAAAGAGAGGGGCAGGTTCGGAGGGGAGTCATTGCGAGGAGCTTGAGCGACGAAGCAATCTTAAAGCTCCCTATGAAGAGCTTGCTTCGCGTTCCCGGTGCTCTGGGGAGACAGACCCGGGAAGTTCGATCCGCCGTTCGGGGAAGTGCTCAGGATGGGATAAAGAAGAAGGCTCCCGGAGATGCCGATGGGGTCTCCGGGAGCCTCTGGTTCAGATATTAACTAGCTAACGGTGAGCTCACTCGCCAGGGCCCGCAGAGCGGGCCATGGTCGAGTGCAGCGACTGGTTAATGGTTGGATCTTAATCTTTCCAGACAATATCTAAGGTTTCTTCAAGTTTCGTTTTCCCTTTGGCAGTCATTCGAAACCAAACTTCCCAATTGTCTTTTTCAAAAGATATATCTTCAAAATCACCCGTATAAATGGATTTTAAATCAATCAATGTGCATTCAACATAACCCTGTTTATATAATTCTTCCAAAACGTTATATGTTTCATGCTTTGTTATTTTGATTGAAGAGAATGGATCATGAAAACGTTTTCTCAGTTCATCATCAATTTCCGGGACTTCTTTTAATATTAAACATGCCGGTTCTGTATCATCGACCAGCATATCTAGAATCAGATTAGTTATCAAAATCCGCTTATTATCGTTCATAACTTGGCCATTAACGTTGAGAGTCACAGTTTTGCGCGGTACGTGCAAATACTGTGCACTCTGTGGTTCTGTTTCCTATTTCGTATAGATTGCGGTGACGGCCTTGATGCCGGCGTTGAGGGCGGCTCGCGTCTCGGGTAGCAGTGTCTTATCTTTCAAAAATCGCTCGAACACCGACTTGGTGATTCCATAGAACTCAAGACCAGTTCCTGCGGCAGCCTGCTGATCCTCCAATTCTGGAATCAGCGTAGCATCAGGCTCTGCCCTCAGGGCTGCGATCGCGGCTTCAACATCCTTTGTCTCGTCCTCGTACATTATCTCTCAAACAGAACTTGTTATTCTACACAATCTCCATTTGCCAGTAGCCATGCAGAAAGTTTACTGGAATTTCAGCTTAATCAATCCAAAGATTTATCTCAGATGACCATGTTGATTAATTAAACACAGGAAATTCCGTAGTTATGTTGATTTGTGTATAACTAGGTGTCGTCGTTATACCCATGTCCCTGTCTTCATCGACTCGGCTCCAGGATCGGAATGGAATCGCTTGGGTGTCTGGAGTCTACTCCTTTATCCCCGATAGGGGAATGGCTAGTCGTGGACGAGCCCACCAGATCTCGACCGACCTCGTTGGTCACGAGCCACCGGACTAATTCTTACCGACCTCGACCTCGAAAGACTGGGTTTTGATTGGCGGCACTCCTTCCTCCCAGACCCTGCGGTAGCGGAGGTTGATACGAGTATTGCCTGTCCCAACAGCCTTGAACTGCCAGAGATCCTGGCCACCAGCTCCTTTGCGCTGGGTTTCCGGGGCTTGGTACGTGGACTCGACCAATTCGATCACGGCCTGGGAATAATCGTCCGCCAGTTCCCAGGAATAGCCTGTGGTGGGGTTGGAGTCGAGCCTAATCAGGAAACTGTCGCCAACCTGGGCCTCGATGGAGGAATCGTTTCCCGTGTAAACCGGTAGGTCCATGTTCACCAAGCCTGTAGGTGTTGGAGTTGTTTCAGGGGAGAGTTCAGGGCTGGGGATTCCTCCTACCTGGGAAGAGATGGGAGAACAGGCGGACAGGAGCAGACCTGCCAATATCGCGAAGGCAACAGGGACCCCGTTCACGTGAGTAAGCCCTCCGTAATCAGATCATAACCGCTATGCCGTGAGATTCAATGGGAAAGGAACTCGGAGGACCCTTAAACCTGAGATCCGGGACGTTTGGGACGCCTTTTTTGAACCCTTGCTGTGTATTTTCTGGCGGGTCCCCCCCCTTCGCGCATAGAGGGGTAGAGTTGAGAATACCGGAACCAAAGTCGAAAGAACCGTCCCAAATGTCCCAGGGGTAACTTAGGTCCTATGAAGCGATCAGGATGGCGTAAGATGAGTAACAAGGAGGCTGGAGTCTCGGTCCCTTCTTTTTAGATGGCGCTTGCCCTATTGATGGATAAAATTGGTGCGTCCATCTTCTCGATCGAGTGGGGGAATGTGTTTACAATATTTATGGCAAAAATTTACCAGAAGGAAGCGGCGGCAAATGACTTCTAAGGTAATCACCAGAGAAGTAGCTGTGGGCACATGGGTTCGGCGAGCAATGGTAGATTTTTTTGCCGCGTTTCAGCTTGAAGATCTAAGTCATCTTCGGCTTTTCTTTTACCACCAGGGCATTGAGAAACTCTGTAAAGCATTATTGATAGGGACTCATGCTGATCAGTTTGCTGATCTCGACGACGATCAGACTATGAAGTGGATTGATACCTTTGCCCGATCGTTGAAACATGATTTGGCCGACATGATTGACCAAGTTGTGTCCGACGATCCGCAGCTGCAATCTTTTGCCTTTGATAAAGGTCTTATAACCGTTCTTATGAAGGGTTATCAGGAGGGACGTTATCCTACCCCCTCTTCCAAATCACTCTGGCGGAATCCAGGGCTGGAAGGATTTGCGGGTACTGACCTAGATGAAAAAGCTTATCAACTGGGCTTTAAACTCTTGGAAAGGCTAAACAAAAGATTCGACCTTGAATTCTCGCTCAAAGAGGTTCCTAGTGGCGCGAAACCAAAGGATTGGGAGCGATTTTGTAATATCTGGAACTTACGGGGAGGGCGAAGGTGATAATTCCGGACTCTAATCGGAAGAGTAAAAAAAACTCTGGCCATGACCTTGGTAATGGCTCAATCGATTCGATTGTGCCAGTGATTGGCCGAGATATTAGCTGGACTGACATAGTTGGACAGGTTTTTAGGATCGTTGCATTCGACAAAGCCGGAACAACGGTAGATATAAATGGCAAAGTCCATCCGAAGAGCCCCATCCATCCATATGGATATCTTCAAGTAGAGTCCCCAATTCTGAGCAACATCGCCATATTACCAGTTTGTCACCACGATGACTTTCTCCTTGCGTACAGTATCTTCGATGAACCGCACATTGTTGAGGCCCTGGAGACGCAAGAACTGCTCGTAACTTATGCCCCTAGACATAAGTTGCCTGGGGGCCTAATGGGTATCAGCCATGGACTGCATTATGTACTCGTTCCATCCGGCACCCTGAATCAATACTATGAGTTCAATTCTGGGGTGCATATAGCCCACCCTGCACCTGAAAAGCTTTTTGGCCGGTTTATTTATGAGGGGGAGTTGAAGGTGCAAACCAACCCCGCCCCAAGTCTTTAATCCCCCGTAAGTATTTATTCAGGATAAGATTTATTTGTGATTAATCCAAGAAGGGCACAACTATCGCAGCTGTCGTATGGCAACTTCAGTCCTATGGCTGGTGTTAAAGGATGGATTTTTGTCGGCGACCGATGGGGTAATCTGAGGTTGGGATGGCTAAAAACAGGGGAGGGCACATAGCGCCCTGCCCCTATTTTTTTTACGGTCCATCCCGCGACCGAGCTACTTGCCCCGGGTCCCGAGATAGTGCTCAAGGGCGGAAATACCCGCCACCAGCAGGACGATCACCCATCGCGGCATCGGCTCCGCCCTCCTTTCCGGCCCTGCGGACCAGTTTCAGGTTGATGCTCAGGTTGAGGTCCCCGGTCGCTGGATCGGCGTGAGCCAGGAACCTGGTCTTCACCCCGGCCAGCTTAAGCTTGATCGCTTCCCAGGCGGTCATGGGCTCCTCCTATAGTGAGAGGAAGTTGTATGGTTGGCTCCAACGCCTCCGCTAACGGCAGCAGTAGGCGTAGGGGCAACTCTTGCAGATCCAGACGGGCACGGCGAGGGGGACCGAACCGGTCCTGATCCCTATTGACCAAGGCCGGTTGTAGTCTTCCCGGTCGCGTGTCATGGTTCTGTGTCATGCCCTCCTGAACCCCGAACCCTGAACCCCGAACCCTCTCTTTCCTCAGCTCCATGCCCTATGCACTATGCTTTCCCTACCATGAAGGACATGAAGTTCATGAAGGGGAGGGGGATAGCCACAAAAGGCACAAGAGGCACAGAGGATTTTAAAGAGACTAAGACGAGTTGAAGATGCCGTCGGGCAGGCAGTGGGAACCATGAACTTTTCCCATTCATGGGATTATTGGACCATGAAGAACATGAAGTTCATGAAGGGGGAGCAATCTGAATTCTTTCCCTCATCAGAGTTAATCAGAGTAATCAGGTGCAGAAATCTCTAGGGTCCAAGGTCGGGGGCTACTGAATACTGAATTCTGACTCCTGAATTCTTCCCCTGAACCCTGAACCCTGAACCCTCTCTTGCCTCTGCTCCATGCTCTATGCCCTATGCTTTTCACAGATGCAAAAAGGGTTCAGGGGGTGGGGAGCAGAGCGCCGGCACCTGATCATCAGGCGCTGCCGTGGTTATCCCGGGCCCGTTTGACGGATGATTCCGTATGTGGTAAGAAGTCGGCATGGGTGGAAGGCGAGTCGTCTTCCGGCTGAAACCCGTCCCGGTCGCTATATCCAGGAGGCAACGCCGATGCGGACCTTGAAAATTACGTGTCTGACGGTATGCGTCTTGGCCATCTGCCGGCCGGTTTTTTCGCAGGCCGTCACCCTGGTCACGCTGGGCGACAGTCTTACGGCGGGGGACGGCGATGATGGAATCGGGGGGGGATATCCACCCCGTCTCCAGGCGCTGCTCGACGATCTCTATCCCGGCACGACGGTGGACAATGTCGCCGTCTCGGGGTTTACCTCGGACGATCTGATCAACGTCGAGCTGAATCCGGCGGTCGCCGCCCTGAACGCCGCCCCCGCGGGAAATATCAGGATGGCCCTGGTCTGGATCGGGAGCAACGACCTCTTCGGGCTCTACAACTACGTCTGCGATTATGAATACGGGAACGACTACTCCGCCTGCGAGGCGGCGGACCTGAGCAACTACACGAACAATCTCGGCACCATCCTCTCCGCCCTGAGGGCGACCGGGGCTCAGGTGTATATCGCCCTGCTCGATGACCAGTCAAGACGGCCGGTGATGACCGATCCGCTGATGAGAGCGGATGCGTATCCCGACATTTCCGAGGCCGACGTGGCCCGGATGTCGGCGCAGGTCGGGAGATACAACGGCGCCGTCCAGGCCCAGGCCGCCGCCGCCGGCGCCGTCACGGTCGACTTTTTCGACACGACCATCTTTGAAAATGATGCGACCCTGGCTGACGACGGGAACCACCCCAACGGCGCCGGTTACGACTATATCGCCGGCCGCTGGTTCCAGACGATCACCGGCAGCGCCCCGCCGCCGCCCGGGTCGGGCGCGATCGGGGTGTTCCGCCCCTCCTCCGGGCTGTGGGCTCTGCGGGGGACCACCCGGGTCTATTTCGGCACGTCCGAAGACACCAAGCTCTTCGCGGATTTCGATGGGGATCTGACCCGGGACATCGGCATTTTCCGCGAATCCTCCGGGCTGTGGGCGATACGGGGAGTCACCAGGGATTACTTCGGGGGCAGCTCCGACATTCCGGTCCCGGGCGACTACGACGGCGACGGGACGACGGATAGGGCCGTATTCAGATCCGGATCGGGCCTGTGGGTTGTCAGGGGTATGACCAGAGTATACTTCGGTGGTTCCGGCGACCGGCCGGTGACGGGAGATTATAACGGCGACGGAGCCGATGACTTCGGTATTTTCAGGGGATCCGCCGGCCTCTGGGCCTTGAGGGGCATCAGCAGAATATACTTCGGCACCGTTTCCGATCAGGCGGTGCAGGGGGACTATGACGGGAACGGAACGGCGGAACCCGGGATCTACCGCCAGGCTTCCGGTCTCTGGGCGATACGGGAAATGAGCCGGATATATTTCGGAGGGAGCACCGACGAGGCGGTTCCGGCCGATTACGACGGTACGGCGGGAGACGAGGTCGGTATCTTCCGCGACTCCTGCGGCCTCTGGGCGATCCGGGGACTGACCAGGTGCTATTTCGGGATCGCCGGCGATATCCCGGTGACGAGGTAGTTGCCGTTCCGCCGTCGGCAGCCTGAAGCGGCGCTCGGTGTGTTTCTCCCCTCCACGGCGCTGCGGGCGCCGACCCCGCGGACAATTCCCGAGCCCGGGGGCTTACCACCCCAAGCCTGAAGCCCCACTCCGGGCGCCGGCGGTTTCGGCGGAAAAAGCGCCGCGCATAAACATATTGACAAAAGAAATAATATTTGTAACATAGAAACAAACCGCCCGCCTGGTAGTGGAAGCGGAATGACCCGGAGAATACGAAGTAAATCTCGGCGCGGCGGGCCGGAAGCGGAGAGGAGCTCCGCTGCCGACCAACGGAAAATCAGGGCAGAAATTCATTTGCAAACGTTGGATACAGCCGGGTCGTGAGCCCCTTCCGGGACGAAAAGATATCCCAGATCCAGTACCGGGAACTGTTCGAGATCAGTCTGGCCATCAACGCCGAACTGAATCTGGAGGATCTCCTGGGAATGATCGTCCACTCCACCCGTCGCCTGACCGGCTGCGACGAGGCCAGCATCGTTCTCTGGTGCGAGCGCCAGGGATGCTTCAAGGTGGGCGCTTCCACCAATATCGGCTCCTCGGTGAGCCGCCGGGTGAGAGGAAAGGGAGGGGCCAGCCGCTGGGTGGTGGACAACGGCAAGCCGGTGGTGGTCGAGGATACCCGCCACGACCCCTTCGTCGCCAACCCCATGATCCCGGAAGCGGGGATACTGGCCTACGTCGGCGTCCCCATCCTCGAGGGGGGCAGGGCCGGGGGCGTTCTCTATGCCCTGCACAGGTTGCTCCACCGGGCTTCCCCCAAGGAGATCTGGGTGCTGGAACAGCTGGCGGCGATCGCCGCCGCCGCCGTCCGCAACGCTGACCTGGTCGAGTCCCTCCAGGAGCTGAACACGTTCAAGAGCATGATGGTGAGGATGCTCGCCCACGACTTATGCAACCCCCTGGGCGCCGTCCAGGCGGGGCTCGATCTTCTCCTGCGCGACCTGGGAGGGGAGTTTCCCGAGGCCTGTCAGCTGCTGACCATGGCCCAGCAGGCCGTCTTGAAAATGGAGAAATTGACCAACGCCGTCCTGGCGTACGAAAAAATCGACTCGGTGACCAAAATAACGAGGGAACGGCTCGACCTACTCGAATTAGCCCGGGAAACCGTCGACGATTTCATAGCCGCGGCGACCGTAAAATCCCAGACGATTACCTTGAAGGACGAGGGGGCGCCTGTGCCGTTCTGCGGCAACCGGGCGCTGCTGCGGCAGGCGATCGACAACCTGGCGGGGAACGCCGTCAGGTTCGCCCCGGTCGGGGGCCACATCACCGTGCGCGCGATGAGACAAGGGCAGCATTGCCTGCTCGAGGTGGAGGACGACGGCCCCGGGATCGCCCCGGAGGATCGGGAATCGGTGTTCCGGCCGTTTTTCAGATTGAACGGTAACGGGACTGAGCCCGGAAACGGCCTGGGCCTGAGCCTGGTCAAACTGATCATGGAACGGCACGCGGGCACGGTCGAGGTCAGGAGCGCTCCCGGCCAAGGCTCGATCTTCGGTATCCGCCTTCCCGCTCTCGAAGACAAGGCCCGTGCGGGATAACCGCGGGCCCGCGAATTTCGGATAACGCGGGGCCCCGGGTCACTCGCCGGGGCCGGACGGAGACGGGCCCGGCGCGGCGTCCGGTTCGGCCGCCGTGCCTTCTTCTTGTTCGCCCGGAACCGGCGGATACGGCTCCGTCGCCACCAGGGCCAGGGCGGCCTGCCACCCCGCCAGCCAGCGGCGATGGGTGTCCGCCCGCCATTCCCGGTCGGCGTCGGCCCCGACGGTGCTTTCGGCCGCGCTGACGGCGCCGTCGGCCAGTTTCTCACCGGCCCCCGCCACGCCGTTCGCCGCCTCGCTCACCGTCCCCACGGTGGCGGTCGAGAGCCCTTCGCCGACGGCGTCCAGGTCCCCGGTGGCGGCACCGGCCACGGTCTGGAAGAGACCGCTCCCCAGCGACCCCACCGCGTTGACGGCGCCGGTGCCGACCGCCAGGGCCCCCTCGCCGACGGCTCCCACGGTGGCCAACCCGGCCCCGCCGATGTTCCCGACCAGGGTGCCCACTCCCCCGCCGGCATGGAGCATGATCGAAAAGAGGACGCCGGAAGTGTCGACCTCGGGGTGTTCCGGGGTCCCGCCCACCTCCAGGGAGAGGGTGTGGCCTCCCGCCGCCTCTACCCGGACCAGGCAGTCGAGCACGTCCGGGGCCAGAGCGACGTCGGCGAAGAGGTCGAGGGCGTCTCCCCCCAGGGCGGCGGCCGTTCCCGCGGGCACGACCGGCGCGAGCGGTTCCAGTTCCAGGCCGGCCAGGCGCACGGCCGCATTCAACGCCGGGATCCCCCCGCCCAGGGGGCCGATCTTGGCCGCGACCCCCAGGTAACCCTCCGGAAGCGGAGCCTGGTCGAGACGGGCGGTCAGGGTGGCCTCGGCCGGTCCGACCCGGGCCGGGTCGGCTCCGGGGTCGAGCCGAAGCCCGGTGACCTCCAGGTCGAGGCCGGCGATTTTAACGCCCCACTCGCGGGGCTCCCCTTCTTGGGTTTGGCCGGAGAACGCGGCCGCGTCGCCCGCGCCGGCCTCTGCGGCCGCCGCGGCCCCGCCGGAGCGGTCGAGGTAGCTGAAGGAGAGCCCGCTCGCGGCCAGGCGCTTCAGGAGGATGGGGGACGGTTCTCCCGCCGCCTGTTCCTCCTCCCCGGCCGCCGCCGGTTCTTCTTCCTCCCCCGGCTTGACCAGGGCGGAGACGTTCATGACCCCGGCGGAGTCCTTGACCAAGTTGGCGGCGGCGTCCTCGATCTGGACGGATTTGATCGTCAGGGGCGGACGGAAGAGGGAGGAAAGGCTGACCTGGACCGAAGCCCGGCCCACCCGGAGGAGATCGCCGTCGCCGAACCCCTCCGGCTGCGCGATCCTGAGATCGATGATCCCCACCGTCCCCCGGGAAAGGCTGAGGGTGATCCCGCCCAGCGAGGCCGGGGCGTCGAGGTAGTCCGGAAGCCTGCGGTTGACGATCAGAACGGCGACGGGGGGGAGCGCGATCCGGACGGCGATCCCCGCCAGCAGCACGACCAGGAACACGATCCCCAGCACCTTGCGGGCCCTGCCCGGAGCTTTCTTCATGGTCCTATCTCCCTCTGACGAACGTACCTGATTACTCCTGAAATTATAAACTCCCTTCCCCCCAAGGCCAAGAAAGGAGCGAAGGGAGGAGCGGGATAGCCACGCGAGGGGAGGGGGGAGAGAGGGTTCGGGGGGGGAGGCATGGAGCAGGGGGCATAGAGCATAGAGTACGGCATTCTGCTTTTCTTTCTTCATGGCCTTCATGTTCTTCATGGTGATCGTTTCCTGAATTCTGAATTTTTCCCTTTCCAGAGTTAATCAGAGTAATCAGGTGCAGAAATCTCTAGGGTCCAAGGTCGGGGGCTACTGAATTCTGAATACTGTATTCTGAATTCTTCCCCTGAACCCTGAACCCTCTCTTTCCTATGCCCCCTGCTTCTCCCAGGTGCAAGATCCCTCTTGCCGACGCCCGCGACTAACCGCCCGTTGGCCGCAGCAGGAGTTCGGCCCGGCGGGCCACTCGGCTCAGGATTCGCATATGATCGGTGTCGGCCGGATCCCCGCAGGCGGGCATCTTCCCCGCCCACTCCCGGTAACCGCTCAGAAGCGTCGGCCGGATAAATTCAGCGGGGAGCGGATCGTCCGACAGCGCTTCCATGGCCTCGTCGTAGCTCAGGCCCCGGTCGAAACACCGGCGGGATTTATCCGCAAGTGCTTCCAGGAGAGCCAGGTGCTCCGCGGCATCCTTCATGGTTCCGGGGCTGCCGTGGCCGGCGACATAGGTTTCCGCTCCCAGATCCAACAGCTTTTTCAGGTTGGCCACGGTCGCCGTAAGGAGGCCTTCCCCGGGCAGAGGCGGCAGCCCGTTCATGAAAAGATCCCCGCAGAAAACGATGCCTTCGGCGGGAAGATGGACGGCCACATCGGACTCCGAATGCCCCGGGCCCAGCTCGATGAGACGGATTTCCCGTTCGTTCCGATACAGGGAGAGAACGCCGGTAAAGGCTGCGTCCTGCAGTGTGTAGCGGCCTCCGGAAAAGTCCATATCGGGGAAAAGCCGGGCGAACGACTCCGTGTGAAGGGCCTGCCGCCGCTGGAACTCCCGCGTCTTTTCCCACCCCCGCCGCGAGCAGACGACCGTGGCCGAGGGGAAGAGGTGGTTGGTGTAGACGTGGTCCGCGTGGGAGTGGGTATTGATTAAAAACCGGACCGGATTGTCCGTGATCTTCCGGATTTCTCCGAGCAGCGCCCGCGTCATCGCCTCGTTGGCCAGGCTGTCGACGACGACCACGTCCCGATCCCGCAGGATCACCCCGGCCGTGCTGTGCCAGATGAGCGGGGGCTGCACGAACGCGTAGACGTTTTTCGCCAGCTTCCTGAATTCAGGCATGGTCCGCCGCCCGTTCCCAGACGAGCCGGGCCCGCTTGTGGGTCAGGAACAGTTTGCCGTCCCTGAACGAACAGCGGCGCAGCTGGTCGTTCCCGGTCCAGGAGGGGATCAGGGCCGCCTTGATATGGTGCCGGACCATCCCTTCCGCGGCGGAATAAGTGTACGTGCCGCAGTACGAAAGATAGGTGTCATACCCCGCCCGCCGGTCTTCGTCGGGCAGGGTCTGTTCGAAAGCCGGTTCGACGGGGAAGCGGGCGTCGTGCTGACGCCGATCCGGGTCCATGATCTCCGCCGCCATGTAGCCGTCTTCGGTGTACAAAAGATACCCGATCGGATGTTCTCCGTAGGGATAGCTCACGACGCCTTCGGCGTCGGTGTTCTCCCACGCGATCAGTTTCCAGGTCCCAACGAGGGGATGAGCTCTTTCCATGGATTCTCCGGTTCTATTCATCGCCGTTCGCAACCTCTTCGTTTAGCGCGTCAGGGACAAACTTCATGGCATTTTCTTCCTACAGGCCTGCATATGTAAAGAGGCATAGAGCATAGGGCACCTGGAGAATTTTGCACCTGATTGACTCCGATTGACTCTGATTGGGTAGGACTTGGGAAAGAACCATGAAGGACATGAAGTTCATGAAGGGGGGAAAAGAGAGGGGCAGGTTCGGAGGGGAGTCATTGCGAGGAGCCTGGGCGACGAAGCAATCTTACGAGTAGTTCCCCATGAAGGGCTTGCTTCGCGTTCCCGGTGCTCTGGGTGCTGGGAGGAGACAGCATACCCAGGAAGTTCGATCCGCCGTTTGGGGAAGTGCTCAGGATGGGATAAAGAAGAAGGCTCCCGGAGATGCCGGTGGGGTCTCCGGGAGCCTTTGGTTCCGATAGTAACTGCCAACATCTAGGGTCAGGCGCGAGCTATTGCGAGTCGCCTGCACCCGTTGGTTGGCCTGATTGTCCCTCGTTCCCGTTCTCGTTCACGTACCCGTACACG
>DAOSXE010000040.1 GCA_035380285.1 bacterium
CCGATGTTCACGTGCGGCTTTGTCCTCTCGAATTTTTCCTTGGCCATGATCTTCCCCTCCGGTTCAGCTCTGCGGGCCGGTTGTTCAGGTTCAATTTACAAGCGAGGTACTATACTTGAATCGGGCGTCGGCGGAAAAGAAAAATTTAGCGGAAACGACAAAAAACTCCGGCGGACGCGGGCGTCAGCCGCCGGTCATCCGAGCGGCGACGGCGGGATCGGCGACTTCGAAACTCGATGGTTCGAGGGAATAAACCGCGCGGCCCTGGGTCAGGGAGCGCAGGGCGGTGGCGTATCCGAAAAGCTCGGCCAGGGGGACCAGGGCCCGAACGATCACCCGGCCCGGTTTCTTCTCGGTCTCGCGGACCTTGCCCCGGCGGGCGTTGAGGTCGGAGATGATCGCCCCCATGAACTCCGGAGGCGCGAAAACCTGCAGCTCCATGATGGGCTCCAGGAGCACGGGGCCGGCCTTGCGCACCGCTTCCCGGAAAGCCAGGGAAGCCGCGGCCGTAAACGCGGCCTCGGAAGAGTCGGTTTCATGGAAACTCCCGCCGGTCACGGTGACCAGGATATCGGTGAGCGGATAGCCGCCCAGGTAGCCGGTCTTGGCCGAATCCCCCACCCCCTGGCGGACCGCGGGCAGATACTCGCGGGGAATCTCCTCGGCCTTCACCTGTTCCAGCAGCTCGAAACCGGAACCGCGCGGGCCGGGCTCGACCGTGAGCACGACATGTCCGTAGTGGCTCCTGCCCCCGCTCTGCCGGATGAACTTGCCTTCGCCGACCTTGCGTTCCTCGATCGTCTCCCGGTAGGCCACGCTGGGTTTCCCCAGGCGGGCGTGGACCCGGAATTCACGCTGAAGCCGGTCGACCACGATCTGCAGATGCAGCTCCCCCATCCCCGAAACGATCGTCTGCCCGGTGTCCTCGTTGTGGTTTACGCGGAACGTCGGATCCTCCTCGGTGAGCTTGATCATAGCCTCCCGGAGCCGATCGGCTTCGGCGGGGCTGCGGGGTTCCACCGCCATGGAGATGACCGGTTCGGCGAACTGCATCCGTTCGAGCATGACCGCCCGGGAGGGGTCGGTGATGGTGTCGCCGGTGGTGGCCTGATCCAGCCCCACCACCGCCGCGATCTCCCCGGCCGCGATCTCCTGCCGTTCCTGGCGGCGGTTGGCGTGCATTTCCAGGATGCGGGTGACGCGCGATTTTTTGCGGGTGGTGGCGTTGAGGACGGACTGCCCCTTCTTCAGCTTCCCGGCGTAAAGGCGCAGGTAGGCGAGCTTCCCGCAATGTTCGTCGCTCACGATCTTGAAAACCAGGGCGGTGAGGGGGCCGGCGGGATCGGACGGGCGGGTCTCCTCCTCCCCGTCCTGGGTAAAGACCCGGACCGGGGGAACGTCCAACGGAGAAGGAAGATAGCCGACGACCGCGTCCAGGAGCGGCTGGATGCCGATGTTCTTCAAAGCCGAGCCGCACAGAACCGGGACCAGGCGGTTGGCGATCACTGCCTGCCGGGTCAGTTCGCGGATGCGCTTGGCGCCCACGGTCGCGCCGTCCAGGTATTCGCCGAGAAGAGACTCGTCGAATTCGGAGAGGGCTTCGATCAGGCTTTCGCGCCAGCGGGCGGCTTCTTTCCTCATCTCCTCGGGCACGGGGATCTCCCCGTATTCGACGCCCTGGGTGGAGGGGTCGAAGACGACGGCCTTGTCCAGGACCAGGTCGATCACGCCCTTGAGCCCGCTCTCCAAGCCCCAGGGGATCTGGTAGGCGACGGCGGGGGCGCCCAGCTTGCGGCGCATCTCCTCCAGGGTCTGGAAAAAATCGGCTCCGGAGCGGTCGAGCTTGTTGACGAAGGCGATGCGCGGCACCTTGTAGCGGTCGGCCTGCAGCCAGACCGTCTCCGACTGGGGCTCGACCCCGCCCACCGCGCAGAAGACGGCGACGGCCCCGTCCAGGACCCGGAGCGAACGCTCCACCTCGGCGGTGAAATCGACGTGCCCCGGGGTATCGATGATATTGATCCGGTGGTCTTTCCAGAGACAGGAGGTCGCGGCCGAAGTTATGGTTATCCCGCGCTCCTGCTCCTGCTCCATCCAGTCCATGGTGGCGGTTCCCTCGTCCACTTCGCCGATCCGGTACACCTTGCCGGTGTAGAAGAGCATCCGTTCGGTGCTAGTGGTCTTGCCCGCGTCGATGTGGGCCATGATCCCGATGTTGCGGATTTTTTTCAGGGATATCGCCTGCATTCCGTTGCTCCGATTCGCAGGGGGGCTACGCCCCCCATCCCTCTTCTCGGAACGGAGGGGGGAGAACCCCCGGCGCCCCGGATCCCGCGGGGGAGGCCGTTTCTCCGCGGCGACGCCCCCGGGGGGAGAAAAACGCTACCAGCGGTAGTGGGCGAAGGCCTTGTTGGCCTCGGCCATCTTGTGGGTGTTCTGCTTTTTCTTGACCGCCGCGCCCTGGTTCTCGTAGGCGTCGATCAGCTCGCCGGCCAGGCGCTGGTTGAAGGGCATGCCCTTGCGGGCTCGGGCGAAACCGATGATCCAGCGGATGGCCAGGGCCACCCGACGGTCGTTGGAAACTTCCACCGGGACCTGGTACGTGGCGCCGCCCACCCGGCGCGATTTGACTTCAAGGTAGGGTTTGACGTTGTCCATGGCCTTGGAAAAGACCTCCATCGGATCCTTGCCGGTCTTCTCCTGAACGATGTCCATGGCTTCGTAGAACGTGCGCTCGGCCAGGCTCTTCTTGCCGTCGTGCATGATGTTATTGATGAAACGGGTGACCAATTCGCTCTGGTAGCGGGCATCGGGCACCTTGGTGCGGTTCTCGGACTTCTTCTTGCGCCCCATCGATTCAACTCCTTCTGGAAGGTCGGATTACGCCCGCCCCCTATTTGTCCTTGGGTTTCTTGACGCCGTAGAGGGATCGGCCCTGCCGGCGCGGGTTGCCTTCCTTGTCGGTCTCCACTCCCATGCAGTCCAGGGCCCCGCGGACGATATGGTAGCGGACCCCGGGCAGGTCCTTGACTCTGCCGCCCCGGACCAGGACGATCGAGTGCTCCTGGAGGTTATGACCCACGCCGGGGATGTAGGCGGTCACTTCCTGGTTGTTGGTCAACCGGACCCTGGCGATCTTGCGCAGGGCCGAATTGGGTTTTTTGGGCGTGGCCGTCTTGACCTGGAGACAGACTCCGCGCCGCTGCGGGCAGGCGTGCAGGGCGGGCGCCTTTTTCTTCTTGGAGATCTTCTTTCTCCCGTTGCGTATCAGCTGATTGATCGTGGGCATGGTAACGGCTCCCTTGCTTTAACTGTCCATCAATTCTTCGGGTATCTCGGGTTTCTTCTCCTCGCCGATGACCGATACCCGCGTGCTCTTGAGAGCGGGGAAGCCGGTTCCGGCCGGGATCAGGTGACCCATTATGACATTTTCCTTGAAGCCCTTGAGATAGTCAACCTTCCCGCTGGCGGCGGCGTCGGTGAGAATCCGGGTCGTCTCCTGGAAAGAGGCGGCCGAAATGAAACTTTCCGTGGCCAGGGACGCCTTGGTGATGCCCAGGAGCAGGTTCTTCGATTTGGCCGGGCGCCCTCCCGACTCCCGCACCCGCCGGTTCTCCTTGAGGAAGGTGAACCGGTCGACCTGTTCGTCGAAGAGGAAGACGGTATCGCCGGGGTCGACGACCCTGACTTTCCCCAGCATCTGGCTGACGATGACCTCGATGTGCTTGTCGTTGATCTTGACGCTCTGTGCCCGGTAAACCTCCTGGACCTGGTTGACCAGGTATTCCTGGAGGGCTTCCATGCCGCAGACGTCGAGAAGTTCGTGGAGGACGATCGGGCCCTCGGTGAGCTGCTGCCCCTTCTCCACCCAGTCGCCGCTGCGCACGATGATGTGCTTGCCCATCGGGATCAGATGTTCTTCCTCGGTGCCGGTGGCGGGGTCCTTGACGATCAGCCGGCGCTTGCCTTTGCGTTCGGCTTTCTCGTCGGCTTCCTCCCGCTTGAACTCGACCAATCCGCTGATCCGGGCGATTTCGGCGGCGTCCTTGGGGCGCCGGGCTTCGAAGAGTTCGGCCACCCGGGGCAGACCGCCGGTGATATCCTTGGTCTGGGACATCTTCCGCGGGGTGCGGGCCAGCCGATCGCCGGCCTTGACCGCCTGTCCGTCCTCGACGTCGACCACGGCCCCGGTGGGAATGGAGATGTAGCCGAGAACGGAGCGGGTCCGGGCGTCGCGAATGGCGATCTGGGGGTGTTTCTCCTGCCCCACCGGGCTGACGATCACCCGTTCCATGACCTTTCCGTCCGCCCCCTTCTTGACCTCGAGCGTCTCGCCCTCGACGATATCGATGAAGAGCACCTCTCCTTCCTTGTCGGTGAGGATGGGGGTGTTGTACGGATCCCACTCCGCCACCAGGTCCTTCTTCTTCACCTGCCCCCCCGAGGGGAAGCGGATCACGGTCCCGATCTCGAGCTTGTACCGGTCGAGCTCTCGGGAATTGGGCTTGTCGGACTCGAAAAAGATCAGCTCCTCGCCTTTCTGCAGAACCTTGAAATTCCCCCCCTCGACTTCGACGCACTTGGAAGGGTCGTACTGGATGACGGCGTTGTACTTGGAGATGATTTCGGGGCGGCGGGCGAAGAGGCTGGCGGTACCGCCGATATGGAACGTCCGCATCGTCAGCTGGGTGCCGGGCTCGCCGATCGACTGGGCGGCGATGATCCCGACCGCGTCCCCGAGCAGAGCCGGCTGCTGGACCGCCAGGTTGCGGCCGTAGCATTTGGTGCAGACCCCGTTTTCGGCTTCGCAGGTCAGGACCGAGCGGATCCGGACCTCGGTCAGTCCCAGGCGTTCGATCTCGGCGGCGATCTCCTCGGTGATCTCCTCTCCGGCCCCGACCACGACCTCGCCGGTCAAACGGTCCTTGATGGTCTCCAGGGAAAAACGGCCGACCAGGCGCTCGCCCAGGGAGATGGCGACTTCGCCCTTGTTGTCGACCAGTTCCCGGACCGTCCGGCCCTTGATGGTGCCGCAATCGTCGGTGGTGATGATCATGTCCTGGGCCACGTCCACCAGGCGCCGGGTGAGGTACCCGGAATCGGCGGTTTTGAGCGCCGTGTCGGCCAAGCCCTTGCGGGCGCCGTGCGTGGAGATGAAGTACTGGAGCACGCTCAGCCCTTCCCGGAAGTTGGCGGTGATCGGGTTCTCGATCACCTCTCCCGAGGGTTTGGCCATGAGGCCGCGCATGCCCGCGAGCTGTTGAACCTGGTCCTGGCTCCCGCGCGCGCCGGAATCGACCATCATGAAGAGAGGGTTGAGGCCGGGGTCGTCCCCCGCCACCTCCAGACCGCGGAAAACCAGTTCTTTGATGTCGTTGGCGGCGTGGGTCCAGATATCCAGGACCTTGTTGTAGCGTTCCCGGGCGGTGATGCTGCGTTCCTTCTCGTGCTGCCGGTTGACCCGGGCGACCTCGTTGAGGGCCTGGCGGATGATCTCGTCCTTCTCGGGGGGTATGACCATGTCGACCATGCCCAGGGAAACTCCGGACCAGGTCGAACTCTCGAACCCCAGGGCCTTGAGATCGTCGAGGATCTTCACCGTCGTCTCGTGCCCCAGGAGCGTATGGCAGTCGGAGATGACCTGGCTCAGACGCTTCTTGTCGACCTGTTCGTTGATGAAACCGATTTCGGCGGGGAAGATCTGGTTGAAGATCAACCGGCCGGTGGTGGTCTCGAGGATCTCGCCGCCGATCCTGACCTTGATCTTGTCGTGCAGCCGGATGTAGTTCTCGGAGAAGGCCAGCATGGCCTCGTCCTGGTCGGAGAAGGCCATGACCTGTTCGGAATCGGATTTGGCCATCCGCGTCAGGTAGTAACAGCCGATGGCGATGTCCTGGGTGGGGTTGGCGATCGGCTCCCCGCTGGCGGGAGAAAAGATGTTGTTGGGCGCGTACATGAGGATCCGGGCCTCGAGCTGGGCCTCGTTGGAAAGCGGGACGTGGACCGCCATCTGGTCGCCGTCGAAGTCGGCGTTGAAGGCCGTGCAGACCAGAGGGTGGACCCGGATGGCGTCGCCTTCCACCAGGATGGGATCGAAAGCCTGGATTCCCAGGCGGTGGAGCGTGGGCGCGCGGTTGAGCAGCACCGGGTGGTCCTTGATCACCTCGTCGAGGACGTCCCATACTTCCTTGGTCTTGCGCTCGATCAGTTTCTTGGCGCTGCGGATGGTGTGGACGTACCCCAGTTCCTGGAGGCGGTGGATGATGAAGGGCTCGAAGAGGTTGAGCGCCATTTTCTTGGGCAGCCCGCACTGATTGAGCTTCAGCTCCGGGCCGATGACGATGACCGAGCGGCCCGAGTAATCGACCCGCTTGCCCAGGAGGTTCTGCCGGAAACGGCCCTGCTTCCCCCGGAGGTTGTCGGAGAGGCTCTTGAGGGCGCGGCCGTTGGCGCCGACGACCGGGCGCCCCTGCTTGCCGTTGTCGAAGAGGGCGTCGACCGCCTCCTGGAGCATACGCTTCTCGTTGCGGATGATGACCTCGGGGGTCTTGAGCTGGAGAATGTTCTTGAGCCGGTTGTTGCGGTTGATGACCCGGCGGTAGAGGTCGTTGAGGTCGGAGGTGGCGAACCGCCCTCCTTCCAGGGGAACGAGCGGGCGGAGGTCGGGGGGGATGACCGGGATGACCTCGAGGATCATCCACTCCGGCCGGCCGCCCGATTTCCGGAAGTTCTCGACGATGCGCAGCCGCCGGGCCAGGCGTTTGATCGTCTGCACCGAGGAGGTGGCGTCGATCTTCTCCTTGATGGCGATGGCGAGGGCGTCGAGGTCCTCGCGCTTGAGCAGCTCCTTGACGGCTTCGGCCCCCATCAGGGCCAGGAAAGCGTCTTCGCCGTATTCCCGGACGGCTTCCTGGTGCTCCTCTTCGCTGAGAAGCTGCTTGGCGGTCAGGGGGGTGTTCCCCGGGTCGACGACGATGTAATCCTCGTAGTAGATGACCCGCTCCAGGGCCCGGGTGGTGAGGTCGAGAACGCTCCCGATCCGGCTGGGCGTGGTTTTCAGGAACCAGATGTGAGAGACCGGTACCGCGAGATCGATCAGGCCCATGCGCTCGCGGCGCACGCGGGGATCGGTGACTTCGACCCCGCACCGGTCGCAGATCACGCCCTGGTGCTTCTTCTGCTTATACTTCCCGCAGGCGCACTCCAGTTTCTTGGTGGGCCCGAAAATCCGTTCGCAGAAAAGGCCGTCTTTTTCGGGCTTGAACGTCCGGTAGTTGATGGTTTCCGGGGTTTTGACCTCCCCGTTCGACCAGGAACGGATCTCCTCGGGGGAGGCGATCTGAATACAAACCTGATCGAACGAGACGTCGCTGTCGATCCCGAAAAGGGTCGCTACCTTTTCATCCATGAACTTATACCTCCGAATGCGGCCTCAGAGCCGGGCCGCCGTGGACTTCTCCATGCGAATATCGAGGGCCAGGCTGCGGAGTTCCTTGACCAGAACATTGAACGACTCCGGAGTCCCGGCTTCGAGGGTGTTGCTCCCCTTGACGATGGACTCGTAGATCCGTTTCCTCCCCTCGATGTCGTCGCTCTTGACGGTGAGCATCTCCTGGAGGGCGTAGGCCGCCCCGTACGCTTCCAGCGCCCAGACTTCCATCTCCCCGAAGCGCTGCCCCCCCTTCTGGGCTTTTCCGCCCAGGGGTTGCTGGGTCACCAGGGAGTAGGGCCCGGTGGCGCGGGCGTGGGTCTTTTCGGCGACCAGGTGGTGAAGCTTCATCATGTAGATATAGCCGACCACGACCTTGCCCCCGAACGGCTCGCCGGTGCGGCCGTCGTAAAGGGTAACCTTCCCGGTCTGGGGGAGCCCGGCTTTGACGAGCTGTTCCCGGATGGTCTCTTCCTTGATGCCGTCGAAGACCGGGGTGCTGAACTTCAGACCCAGGAGCTTGCCGGCCCACCCCAGGTGGGTTTCGAGCACCTGGCCGACGTTCATGCGGCTGGGAACCCCCAGCGGGTTGAGGACGATATCCACCGGGGTGCCGTCCTCGAGGAAAGGCATGTCCTCGACCGGGAGGATCTTGGCGATCACTCCCTTGTTGCCGTGGCGGCCGGCCATCTTGTCGCCCACCTGGAGCTTGCGCTTGGTGGCGATGTAGACCTGGACCTTCTTGATCACGCCGGGTTCGAGTTCGTCGCCGACTCTGATCTCTTCCAGCTCCTGGTTGCGGTGCAGGTCCAGCTCCTCCAGCCGGACGCCGTATTCGACCATGATCCGACGGAAGGCGTCGGTGGTCTCGTCGTCGCCGTCGATCTGAAGTTCGTCGTAATCCAACGGCTCCAACTGCTGGATCATGGCCTTGGAGACCTTTTTGCCCCCGGGAATGATGACCTCGGCGGTATCGCCGAGCTGGACCGACCCCTTGAGTTTCTTGCCGTAGAGCAGTTCGGTCAGCTTTTCCTGGCGCTCCTGGCGGGTCCGAGCCACGTCCTGCTTATACTGCTGGTTGATCTCCTTGATCCGGGCCTTGTCCCGCTGGGCGGAAACGTCGCCGTCCTTGTCGCGCCGGGAAAAGACCTTGACGTCCATGACGATCCCCTCGACCCCCGAGGGAACTTCCAGGGAGGTGTTCTTGACGTCGGCGGCCTTCTCGCCGAAGATTGCCCGCAGCAACCGTTCCTCGGGCAGGAGTTCGGTCTCGCCCTTGGGGGTGACCTTCCCCACCAGGATGTCGCCGGGGCGGACTTCGGCACCGATCCGGATCACGCCTTCCTCGTCCAGGTGGCGCAGGTTTTCCTCGCTCACCCCGGGGATGTCGGCGGTGATCTCTTCGCGGCCGAGCTTGGTGTCCCGGGCCCCGATCTCGTATTTCTCGATGTGGATCGAGGTGTAGACATCCTCGCGCACCAGGCGTTCGCTGATCACGATCGCGTCCTCGAAGTTGTACCCGCGCCAGGGCATGAAGCAGGCGAGGACGTTGCGCCCCAGGGCCAGCTCGCCCCCACAGGTGGCGGGGCCGTCGGCGATGACGTCTCCCTTGCGGACACGCTGTCCCTTGCTCACGATCGGCTTCTGGTTGTTGCAGGTGCCGGCGTTGGTGCGGGCGAACTTGCGCAGCTCGTGCCGGACGCCGTTGATGACGACGCCGTCGGCGGTGGCGGATTCCACCACGCCGCCCTCCTCGGCGGCGACGATGACGCGCGAATCGACCGCGGTCTTCCCTTCCAGGCCGGTGGCCACGATCGGAGCCTCCGTCTTCAGGAGGGGCACCGCCTGGCGCTGCATGTTCGATCCCATCAGGGCGCGGTTGGCGTCGTCGTGTTCGAGGAAGGGGATGAGGCTGGCGGCCACGCTCACCAACTGCTTGGGCGAAACGTCCACGAACTGGACTTCCTTGCGCGGGGCCATGGTGAACTCGCCGCGGAACCGGGCCTGGACCAGCTCGTCGAGCATGCGCCCGGAGGCGTCCACCCGGACGTTGGCCTGGGCGATGATGTACTTCTCCTCGTCGTCGGCGGTCAGCCAGGCCACGTTCTCCTTGATGTCGTTTTTGGTTTCCAGGGGGAGAAAACGGCCGTTGACCGACCGGCGGTACGGGGTTTCGATGAAACCGAGGTCGTTGACCCGGGCGAAGGTGGAGAGGCTGGAGATCAGGCCGATGTTGGGGCCTTCCGGGGTCTCGATGGGGCAGATACGGCCGTAGTGGCTGGAGTGAACGTCCCGGACTTCGAATCCGGCCCGTTTCCGGGAGAGCCCCCCGGGACCGAGCGCGGTCAGCCGGCGCTTATGGGTCAGCTCCGCCAGGGGGTTGGTCTGGTCCATGAACTGGGAGAGCTGGGAACGTCCGAAAAACTCCCGCAGGACGCTGGATATGGCCTTGGGGTTGACCAGCTTATGCGGAGTCAGGGTCTCGGCGCTGCTCTCGTACACGTTCATCTTGTCCTTGACCATCCGCTCCAAACGGGCCAGGCCGCTGCGGCACTGGTCCTGGAGGAGCTCTCCGACCATGGCCACCCGGCGCATGCCCAGGTGATCGATGTCGTCGATGGCGTTGTCGGGCAGGCCGGCGTTGAGGCGCATGAGGTAGCGGATGGCTTCGACGATGTCCTTCTTGCGCAGGGAGACATGGTCGAGCTCCTTGCGGTCGACCGACAGTTCGAGCTTCTGGTTGAGCTTGTAACGCCCCACCCTCCCCAGGTCGAAACGGCGACGGTCGAAGAAACGCCGTTCGATCAGGTCGATGGCCTTCTTGTCGGTGGGGGGATCGCCGGGGCGAAGGCGCTTATAGATGTACCGCAGGGCGGTCTCCTGGCTGTCGGTGGGGTCCTCCTTGAACATGGCCACCAGCGATTCGACCGCGGGAGAGGGGATGAAGACCTCGATCGATCGTTCCCAGCGCCCCTTGCGCAGAGTCTCCAGGATATCCTTGTCCACCTTGGTATATGCCGGGTAGAGGATCGTATTCTTCTCGTCCAGCACCGGGGCGCTCAGGTAGCGGCCGAGCAGGGATCTGGACTCGTCCCGGTTGGAGGGGGAGAGTTCCTCGACCTTGCAGAAGAGATCGATGATCTTGCGGTCGGAACCGTAGCCCAGGGCCCTCAGCAGGGTGGTGGCCAGGAACTTGCGGCGGTTGCGCTTCTTGTCCAGGAAGATGTAGATCACTCCGTTGGGGCGGAATTCCGCCTCCAGCCACGACCCCCGGGAGGGGATGATCCGGAACATGTAGAGGACTCCCTGGCCGACGCCGGGGCGTTTCACTTCCTCGAAACAGATTCCGGGGGTGCGGTGAAGCTGGCTGACGATGACCCGCTCGGCCCCGTTGATGATGAATGAACCCTGCGGGGTCATCTTGGGAACGTTCCCCATGAAGACGGTGTCTTCCTTGGTCGTCCCACCCGAGGTCAGGCGCAGCCTGACCTTGAGGGGCACGGCATAGGTCATGCTCCGGCGCTGGCACTCCTCCATGTTGTAGCGGGGGGTGCCGAGGCTGTAGCTGATGAACTCCAGGGTGGTGTTTCCGTCGTAGCTCTGAATCGGGAATACTTCCTGAAACACCTCCTGCAGTCCCTGGTTTTTCCGCTTTTCCGGAAGAGTATCCTCCTGAAGAAATTCCTTATACGATACTCGCTGGATATCCAGGAGATCGGGCATCTCCACTTTCTCGGAGATGCGGGAATAATCTATCCGCTGGCCCAGTTCCGCCTTGGAAATCAATTCTTTCACCTCGCTGGTTAAGCCGGTTTACTTCAACTCCGCTGCGGCTCCGGCCTCTTCCAGTTTTTTCTTGATGGCTTCGGCGTCCTCTTTGCTGACGTTCTCCTTGACCACGGCGGGGGCCGACTCGACCAGCTCCTTGGCTTCCTTGAGGCCGAGATCGGTGACGGAGCGGATTTCCTTGATGACCTGGATCTTCTTGGCTCCGACGCTGGTCAGAACCACGCTGAATTCGGTCTGCTCCTCTTCGGCGGCGGCGCCGGCGGCGCCGGCGGCGCCGGGAACGGCGGCGAACGCCACCGGAGCGGCGGCGCTGACCCCGAACTTGTCCTCAAGAGCCTTGACCAGGTCGGCCAACTCGACCACGGTCAGGTTCCCGATCTGATCGATGATCCCGGCCAGCTTGGGGCTGACCTTGGCCTCGGCGGCGGAATCTTCCGACCGAACTTCCTGGGTCTTGACTTCCTCTGACATTTTCTTTTCCTCCTTTTACTGGTGGAATTCTTTCGTTTTCGGCGATGAGCAACGGCGGCGCGGTCAGCCCGCGGCCCCCGATTTTTTGTCGGCTATCCCCTGAAGCGCCACGGCCAGGCCGCTCAGAAGCCGGTTGAGCACCCCCACGAAACCGGCCAGCGGGGCCTGAACCCCCCCGACCACGCGGCCCAGCAGCTCGTCGCGGCCGGGCAGCTCCGAGAGACGCCGGACGGCTCCCTCGGTAAAGAGGTCCTCCCCCCACATGGCCGCGGACACCTTGGGCGACCCGGCCTCGGCGGAATAGTTGATGAGAAACTTGACGATTCCGGGGATGTCGTCCCCCCCGAACACCACCGCGGTCTGCCGGGAGCAGTATTCCCCCAGGGGCTGGAAGCGGGTGTCGGCCAGGGCGCGGCGGAAAAGGCGGTTTTTCACCACCATCACGTCGGCTTCCAGCTTCTCCAGTTCCCGGCGCAGGTCGTTGATGGCGTCCGCGGAAAGTCCGGAATATTCGGCGACCGCCACCGAACGCGACGATTCCAGGCGGGCGACGTATTCGGCATGAATCCACTGTTTTTCGGGTCTCACCGTCTCCTCCTCTCGCTCAGGCGCCGGCGAAAAGGCTGGTGTCGAGCTGCACCGCCGGGCTCATGGTCGAACAGATAAAAGCTTTCTTGATGTACCGCCCCTTGGCCGAGGGCGGGCGGAGCCGGACGATCTCCTGGATCACGGCCTGGACGTTCTCCACCAGGTTTTCCTCGGAGAAGGAGACCTTCCCCACCGCGACCTGGACGTTCCCGTTCTTGTCGGTTTTGAATTCGATCCGGCCGGCCTTGACCTCGCCGATCGCCGAAACCACGTCCTCGGTGACGGTTCCGGCCTTGGGACTGGGCATGAGCCCGCGGGGGCCCAGGACCTTTCCCAGGGAGCTGATGTCCCGCATCATGCTCTTGTGGGCGACGGCCACGTCGAACTCCAGCCATCCCCCCTTGATCTTTTCCACCAGGTCCTCGCCTCCGGCGAAATCGGCGCCGGCGGCCTGGGCGGCGTCCACCTGGTCGGGGGGACAGAAGACCAGTACCCGGACGGTCTTGCCGGTCCCGTGCGGCAGGGAAACCGTTCCCCGGACCATCTGGTCCGAGTGACGGGGGTCGATCCCCAGACGGATGACGAACTCCACGGTTTCGTTGAAACGCGCGAAAACCATTTTTTTAAGCGTGCCGACCGCTTCCGGGAGCGCGTAGAGGCGCGAAGGATCGACCCCTTCCCGGGCGGCGCGGTATTTTTTCCCTTTTTTACTCATAGTCCGTATCCCGATTCGCTGAGTGTCATTCGATCTCGATCCCCATGCTCCGCGCGGTGCCTTCGACGATCCTGGCTCCCTCCTCCACGGAGTTGGTGTTTAAATCCGGAAGTTTGGCCTTGGCGATCTCCAGCACCTGGGCCCGGGTCACCTTCCCCACCTTTTCCCGGTTGGGGGTCGGGGACCCCACGGCGATTCCCGCCGCTTTCTTGAGCAGGTCGGTGGCGGGCGGCGTCTTGGTCACGAAGGTGAAACTGCGGTCCTTGTAGACGGTGATCACCACCGGCACCTTGTAGCCCGCCTTCTCCTTGGTCGCCGCGTTGAACTGGTTGCAGAACTCCATGATATTGACCCCGGCGGCGCCCAGCGCCGGGCCCACGGGGGGGGCCGGGTTGGCCTGGCCGGCCGCGATCTGTAGCTTGATGATTCCGGTAACCTGCTTCGCCATCAGTTTTTCTCCACCTGCCAGTATTCAAGTTCAACCGGGGTTTCCCTCCCGAAGATAGCCACGCGAACCACCAGCTTCCCCCGGTCGGGATCGACCGTTTCGACGATCCCGGTCATGTTTCCGAACGGACCGTCTATCACCTTCACCGCTTCGCCGACGATGTAGAGCACCTTGGGCTTGACCTTTTCCTTCTTCTCCTCGATCTGCCCGAGAATCGCCGCGATCTCCTCGTCCTGAAGGGGCCGGGGAGGAACGCTCGCCCCCACGAAACCGATCACGCCGGGAGTCTCGTTGATGAAGTAATAGGCTTCGTCGGTGAATTCCATGCGCACGAAGACATAGCCCGGGAAAAATTTTCTGGACGTGATGATCTTCTTCCCCGACCTGACTTCCGAAACCTTCTCGGAGGGGATGAGGACCTCGGAGATCACCGACTCCATGTTTTCCAGTTTGAGCCGGCCGAGCAGGGATTCCCGGACCTTCTGCTCCTGGCCGGAGAGGGTGTGGACTACATACCATTGCTGGGCCATGTCTTAACCTATAAACAGTTTGATTGCCTTGGTCAGAATGAAATCGAGAACCCCGATGAAAACCGCGAGCAGGATGCTGGCGACGATGACCACCTTGGTCGATTCCACCAGTTCCTGCCGGGTGGGCCAGTTGACCCGCTTCAGTTCCTCCCGGGCTTCCTTTATGAATCCGATCAGTTTGTTCACTCTTCTTCCGCTCTCTTCCCTCGTTTGCTCGCCGCGGCGCTCCCTCCGGCCGGGGCCGGGGCGGCGTCCCCGCGTCACAGGCCAGGAGGGACTCGAACCCCCAACCCCCGGTTTTGGAGACCGGTGCTCTAACCAAATTGAGCTACTGGCCTAAGCGTCGATCACTTCGTCTGCTTGTGGAGGGTGTGCCGGCGGCAAAAACGACAGTACTTCTTCAGGCTGAGCTTGCCGGAAGCCTTGTTGTGAAAAAAACTGTAGTTTCTGCGCTTGCAGTCGCCGCAAGCCAGAATGACCTGTTCCCGTACCATCTTTCAACCGCCTCGCTGCATGTATAATCCGGGTTCCCGGGAAACCGGAAACCCGGATGGTTTCGCTTCCGTCCGGGTCGTACCCGGCCTTATTCCAAGATCTCGGTGACGGTGCCGGCGCCGACCGTGCGGCCGCCCTCG
>DAOSXE010000041.1 GCA_035380285.1 bacterium
GCGGTCGGGGTGGTCGACGGCGTCGGAGTAACCGAGGGGGTGGGGGTGACGGACGGAGTCGGAGTGGCCGAAGGCGTGGCGGTCGGGGTGGTCGACGGCGTCGGAGTAACCGAGGGGGTGGGGGTGACGGACGCAGTCGGGGTCACCGATGGTGTGGTCGATGGGGTGGGAGTAACGGACGGGGTTGGAGTACCCGAGGGGGAAGGAGTGGCGGACGGAGTCGGGGTCGCCGAAGAGGTCGGAGTAACCGACGGCGTCGGGGTTACGGTGGGGGGCGCGGTAGGGGGAGGAGTAGGGGTGGAGCTGGGGGTCGGGGTGGGCGAGGTCCCCGTGTTCTGGGTTAGTTTGGAGATGAAGGTATCGTAGTAGGTTTGGATGGAAGGCTGATAGGGATTGACCGTGGGGAAATTGTTGGACGCGCACCGGCCGGTGACGGTGACGCTCCCGGGAGCGTTCGGGTGCAGGGCGATGCCGTAGCCCATATCGTCCAGTCCCCCGCCCAGGTAGGTCGAGTAGTAGACGTTCGAACCGGTGGAGTTGAACTTGGTGACGAAAACGTCGGCGCTGCCCGCATCGTTCGAAGCCTGGTAGGGGTAGAACGTGGGAAAGTCGTAGGAGCGGGTATACCCGGTGACGTACACGTTCTGGGACGGATCGATGGTTATCGCCTGCCCGATGTCCTCGTCGTCCCCCCCCAGAAACGTCGAGTAGACCAGGGAGGAACCGGTGGACGAGAGCTTGGTTACGAAGACGTCGTTCGTACCCCCGGTCGGCGCGGTCTGGAACGCTCCGGCGGTGGTGGGGAAGAGCACCGCTCCGTTGGTGCTCTGGGTGTCGCCGACCACGTAGGCCGCCCCGGCCGTGTCGATGGCCAGGCCGTAGCCGGTATCGTCGGCGTCGCCGCCCCAGATGCTCGAATAGATCAGGGAGGACCCGTTGGGGGCGAACTTGAGGGCGTAGATGTCGCTGCCCCCGGCAATGGACGCCTGGTAGGAGTTCAGGGTGGGGAAATCGGTGCTCCGGGTATAGCCGGCCACGTAGATGTTCTCGTCCGCGTCGATTTTGATGCCGTACCCTTCCTCATAAGAATAATACCCCCCGAAATAGGTGGAGAACTCGATGGAGGTACCGGCGGCGCTCATGATGGTGATGAAGATGTCGTAATTCCCGGCCAGGGAAGGCTGATAGGGGTTCACGGTGGGGAAATTGGTGGAGACCGTGTACCCGGAGACATAGGCGCGGTCGTCGGTCCCGATCTCGATGCAGCGGGCCAGCTCGTTCGAGACCCCTCCCAGGTAGGTCGAGTAGACGAGGGAGGAACCGGTGGAGGAGAACTTGGTGACGAAGACGTCGGCGCTCCCGGCGCGGGACGCCTGGTAGGGGTTGACCGTGGGGAAGTCGATCGCCATCGTGTATCCCACGAGGTAGGCGCATCCGGAAGAGTCGATATCCATGCCGTAGCAGTAATCGTTGCTGTTCGTTCCGCCCAGGTAGGTCGAGTAGATGAGACTCGAACCGGAGGAGGAGAGCTTGGCCAGGTAGGCGTCGTAGGTCCCGTTGTAGGAGGATTGGTAGGGGTCCACGGTGGGGAAGTTGGTGGAGTTGGTGTAGCCTCCGATGTAGGCCTCGCCGGACGAATCGACGACGACGGAATATCCGACGTCCTCGTTGCTCGAACCGCCCAGGTAGGTCGAATAGTCAAGAGTGACGTTCTGGGCCGGAAGGGGAGATGGTATGAGGCAGGAAAAGGCGATGCCCGTCAAAATGCATGCCGTCAAGCCGGTCTTGTTCATGTGAACTCCTCGTACGCGGTGCGCGCGCGCAACCAAAAAAAAATACATATAACGCCCCGTATGATTATATTTTATATATGCCTGCCGCAATCAAGTTAAAAAGCGACAAAATGCCCCGGAAAAGAAAAGCCGGAGCCTGCATGAACTCACGCGCCTGTCGCCCCGGCCGGCCCCGAGCACCCGGGGCCGGCCCGGTGGAGAGAAGCGGATCGGATGGGACGGGATGACGGGTCGCGGCAAAACAATCCTGATGCCGGCGGCGATCGTCGTCCTTTCCCTCTGCCTCTATGCCCCCGGCCTCCGCAACGAATTCACCTTCGACGACTTTCCGGAAATCGTCGACAATCCCCTGATCAGGGACCTGGACTGGGGGGCGCTCTGGCAGGCCTATCTCCCCGGTCCGGGAAAGGTCCGCCCGCCGGGGAGATTTTTCCCGCTCCTCACCTTCTCGGTCAACTACGCCGTCGCCGGGACGGAGCCGTTCGGGTACCACCTGGTCAATATCCTGCTCAACGGCGGCGTCTGCCTGCTCGTCTACCTGGTGGGGCTGGAACTGTTCCCGGGTGAATACCGGCTGTCGTTCCTTACGGCTTTATTGTTCGCCTCGCATCCGGTTCACTCCGAAGTAGTGGCGGCGGCGGTGGGGCGGTCCGAACTTCTCTCCAGTTTCTGTTTCCTCTCCGCCGTCCTGTTGTATTGGCGAAACACCAGGGGTGAACGGGCCGGCTGGTCGGCGGGCTATTGGTTTTCGGTCCCGCTTCTGCTGATCGGCATCCTTTCCAAGGCGACGGCCTGGACGCTTCCCCTGGTCGCGGCCGTTTTCGACGCGTACCGTTTCCGGCCCGCTCCGGGCCGGCCCCGGCGGGAGTATCTCCCGGTCTTTGTCTACCGGCTGAAGAAATTCTATCTCCCCTACTGCCTGGTCCCGGCGGTTATTCTCGGTTTGACGGCGGGGATGCTGCCCGCCCGGGAAGAGATGGGCTCCAACTATCTGGTCGTCCTTCCCTTCGGGGGGCGGCTCGCCGCCGCCCTGGGTATCCTGGCCCGTTACCTCTGCCTGCTGGTCTGGCCTTTCCGCTTGAGCGCCGATTACGGCTACAGCCACCTCTCCGCCGCGCCTTCCTGGCTTCGGGCCGCCCTGGCCGCCGGGGGGGCGGCCGCCATCGCGGGAGGGGGAGCCCTGGCCTGGGCTTCGCTGAAACGGAAAGGGCGATATTTCCTGGCGGTCTTCATCTTCGCCGTCAATTACCTGATAATCTCCAACCTTTTCTTCCTCATTAACGTCTCCATGGCGGAGCGGCTGATCTACATGGCTTCGTGGGGGTTCTGCCTGGCCGCGGCCCTGGCCCTGGAGAGCGGATTCCGAAGATTCGGCCGCGGGGGGAGGGCCTGCCTCCTGGTTCTGGTATCCGCCGTTCTCCTCGCCTATTCCCTTCGCGTTCTGACCAGGAACCGGGACTGGCGGGACAACTTCACGCTCTTCGCCGCCGCCCACCGCGTCTGCCCGACCAGCTGCCGGGTCAACTACAACCTGGGGCTGGAATACTCCCGGAGAGGGATGCCGGACCGGGCGATTTTTCATTACGGGGAAGCCGTACGCGTTCTCCCCTGGAACCCGCTCTACCGGCTCAACCTGGGCGAGGCCTACGCCCGGAAGGGGGATATGGGGAAGGCGGTGGAGCAATTCGAAGAAGTCGTACGCCTGGAGCCGGAGGAGCCCGGGGGTTACATCAACCTGGCGGCCGCCTGCAACCGGATGGGCCTGGCGGACCGGGCGATCGGGTCTCTTCTCATCGCCCGGAGACTCGCCCCGGACGACTGGCGCGTCTATTCCAACCTGGGGGACTCCTTCCGACTCCGGCGGGAATTAGCCCGGGCGGAGCGCGCGTACGAAACTTCGCTGCGCGGCCATCCGGACGACTGGCAGGCGTGGAACAAGCTGGGAGCGGTCAAGCTCGGGTTGGAGAAACCGCGGGAGGCGGTCGCCTGCTTCCGCCGGGCGATAGACTGTTTCCCGGAATGCAAAGAAGCCTATAATAATCTCGGGCTTCTGTACGCTCTGTCGGGAGAAGCCGAGGAAGCTGCCCGGGCCTACCGGAAAGCCCTGGCGATAGATCCCGGTTTTGAAAAAGCCAAAAACAACCTGAACCGGCTCCTGGGCCGATGACGCCGGCAGCGCGGCGCGGGACGCTCCCCGGCCCGGGGTGAATTAAATTTTGAGCCGCGTCCGACAGTAGTTGAAAGATGACACGAGACGCTCAAGGTGGACCCGATATCTCCGTGATCGTGGCGGTGGGGAGGGAGGATTTCAGCCGCTGCCTGGCTTCCCTCCTCGATCAGGACTTTTCCCGTGATCGTTACGAGGTCATCCTGGCCTCCGACCGGGGGGCGGGGTTGCCGCCGTCCGCCGGAGCCGTGGTCGTGCCCGTCGCCGGGGAAAATCCCTCCGTGAAGAGGAACGCAGGGGCCCGCCGGGCCCGGGGCAGGATTCTGGCCTTCATCGATGACGATGCCTGGGCCCGGCGGGACTGGCTGGCGAACGGATTCCGGTTTTTAAAAGAGTACCCCGGGGCCGCCGGGGTCGGGGGCCCCCGACTGCTGCCTCCCGGCGCTTCGTTCCGCCAGCGGGCCACCGACATCATCGCCCATTCCCGGTTCTTCGGCAACGGGCACGGAAACTGGCGGGAGATGAACGTCAAAAACAAGGTTCCCCACGGAATGATAAATTCCTGCAATTACTTCATCCGCCGTGAGCTTTTTCTGGAACTGGGGGGGTATAACGAAGCCATCGGATACGGCGGCGAGGACACCGAATTCGTCTACCGGGCGGTTACCGAAGGCGGCTGCCTCTTCGGATACACCTGGGACATCGTCGTCTTTCACCCCCCCCGGGACCTGGGGTGGGAACTGATCAGGCAGCGCTTCCGCTACCGGGTCCAGAACGGGAAGATGCTCTGGGTCCATCCCGGGATCTATCTCTCCCGATGGACCTTCAGCGCCGGGTTTTTCGGCATCAGCCTGTTTCTCGCGGCCTCGGCGCTGAAGCCGATCGTCTTCCCTCTCGGCCTGATCGTCTACTTTTTCTGCGCCGGGCTGGTTTCCCTGAAATACGCCCGCTACGATCCGCGTTTCGTCCTGGTGCTACCCCCCGCGTTTTTCATTCACCACGTCATCTATTACCTCGCCATCTGGAAAGGGATCCTGACCGGGCTCTTCCAGCGTTCATCGATCCGAAAGATCAGGGATTTCAAGCATACCCGGTAGGGTCGCGGGATGAAGAGCGCGGGACACAGTGTGCGGGATTTTCACCCGGCTCCGAGCCGGCGTTCGTCGCGCCCCGCCTTCCGCATCTTCATTCTGGCCGTGGTGCCCGCGCTGGCGTTGGCCTGCGGCCGGCGGCACGGCCGGGAAGAAGATCGGCCCAACCTTCTTCTGATCTCGGTCGATACCCTCCGGGCCGACCGGTTGGGATCCTACGGTTATCGGCGGGATACGTCCCCCCATATCGACGGACTGGCGGCAGAAGGGGTGCTGTTTCTCAACGCCTTCTCCGCCTCTTGCAAGACCACCCCCTCCCACATGACCATTCTGACCGGATTGTTCCCCCGGGTCCACAATGTCTACATGTGGAAGATGGGCGCCGACGGGACCTTTCGGGGCGCTACGCTTTCCGGGAGCATACCCACCCTGGCCGAAATCCTGAAGGGTTACGGCTATAGCAATGTCGCCTTCACCGGGGGCGCCAACGTGGCCGGAAGGATAGGTTTCGATCGCGGTTTCGATATCTACGACGAAAACGGCGATACCGGCGCCGCCTGTCGTTGGCTGGAGAAAAACGCGGGGAAGCAATTCTTCCTCTTCTACCACACCTACTATACTCACGACCCCTATCTCCCTCCGCCTCCCTACGACACCAGGTACGATCCGGGCTATTCCGGGGAGATTCCCTCCCGGCGGGAGATACTGGAACGGACCGGGACCCGGGAAGGAGAAAAGTGGCACGGCATCTGGCAGGCGATGCACGATATGTTCTGGTCGAAGGTGAACCTTGACGACCCCGCCGACCGCCGCCATCTGAGCGCTCTTTATGACGGGGCGATCGATTACGTCGACAACGAGTTGATCCGGGACCTGCTGGGCGCCCTGAAAAAGACCGGAACACTGGACAAGACCCTGATCGTCTTCACTTCCGACCACGGCGAGGAATTTCTGGAACACGGGCGTCTGGAGCATAACAGCCTGTACCGGGAGGTAACCCGGATTCCCCTGATCATGCGCCTTCCCGGCCGGCTTCCGCCCGCCCGGCGGGTCGAGGAACTGGTCCGGACCGTCGATATTCTGCCCACCATTCTCGATATTCTCGACATCCCCCTCGACCGCCCCGTTCAGGGGGCCAGTCTCCTCCCCCTGATGGCCGGAGGGAGGGGACCGGAACTGACGGCCTATGCCGACTTCGACGATTATCCGCCGCCCGTGATCGAGTCGATCCGCTCCGGCCCCTGGTTTTTGCTGATGGACCAGAGGCTTCCGGCCCGGGAGATCCGGGGAGAAGCGGAGGGCCCGGATTTCGTCTCGCTCTACAACATCGAAAACGACCCCCAGGAGACGGACGACGTCTCGGTCCGTTATCCGGAAGTGGCGGAGGAGCTGATGAACCGACTTCGGGCCGTGCGGATGGAAAGTTCCCGCCGGCGCGCCGAGGAAGACCTCCGCCAGGTTCCGGGCGAGATGGATATCGAAAACATGGAGAGACTGAAAGCTCTGGGATATTTGTGATGCCGGATACGGGATGTACGCTTCCGGGGAGTCTCGCGGTATGACTTTGGAGATTTCATCCGAATTCGAGATGCATGCGAAAGGGGCGCGGATCATATGAAAAAATATCTCTGGAAACTGAGGCACGGGGCCGAGGACGACTGCGCCCGGCAGGTCCGCGCTTTTCTGGAGAAGGTCCCCGGGGCCGATTACCTGGACTGCGGCTGCTCCGGAGGCGCCAAAAGCCTCGCGCTGGCCGGAGCGATCGGGACGGACCGCGTCTCCGGGGTGGAGATAGACGGGGAGTCGGCAGCGCGGGCGCAGGCCGCCGGGATCGCCGTCACCCGCTCCGATCTCAACCGGGAGCTTCCCCTCCCCGACGGGGCTTTCGACGCGGTTACCGCCCTGGAGGTGATCGAGCACCTCCACCGCCCCGACTGTTTTCTGAGGGAGCTCCGGCGCCTGTTGCGGCCGGGCGGATACGCGGTTCTCGCCACCGAGAACCTCTCCAGCTGGCACAATATCTTCGCCCTCGTCTTCGGCTGGCAGCCGTTCTCTCTGGCCCAGTTCAGCGAGGTTCGGGCCGCGATCGGCAACCCCTGGGGGCTGGACCGGGGAGAGGATTGGAACCCGGCCCTGACCCGTCCCTCCTACCGGCACTGCCTGGTCCTGAGCTACCGGGGTCTGAAAGAACTTTTTCAGGGGCACGGATTCGAGGTGGAAGGAATCAAGGGGGCCGGCTATTACCCGCTCCCGCCCGCCGCCGGCCGCCGGGCGGCGGCTCTCGACCCCCGCCACAGCGCCTTTCTCACGTTCAAAATCAGAAAAAAACCCGGTGACGAATAAGCTGAAAGTTCTGCGGCTGGCCTACCGTCTGTACTTCCGCACCGCGCCCCCGCTCGCCCGGGCCTCCTGCGGTCTGCGTCTTCTCCGCCACCGCCTGTTCGGGGTTTCGGCGCCGATCTCGATCATGATCGGACTCACCTACCGCTGCCAATGCCGCTGCGCCCACTGCGGCATGGAGCTGTACCGGAACGACGGAGCCGTCGAGCTCTCCCTCGAAGAAGTCGAAACGGTGCTGGCGCAGGCGCGCCGGCTGGGGGTGGTCGAGATCACGCTTTTCGGGGGAGAGCCGCTGCTGCGGGAAGACCTGGAGGAAATCGTCGCCCGGGCCCGGAGCTTGCGGATGCTCCCCTCCCTGGACACCAACGGCCTGCTCCTTTCCCGGGGGAAGATCGAGAGCCTGAAGACCGCCGGCCTGGTCGCGCTCAAAGTCAGCCTCGACAGCCCCGATCCCGCCGAACACGACCGCTTGCGGGGGGTGGAGGGCTGTTTCGAGCAAGCCGCGGCGGGGTTGCGGCAGGCGGTGGAGGCGGGGCTGCCGTGCGTCATCTCCACGTACGCCACCCGGGAGAACCTCCGCTCCGGCGCCCTGCGGAGTCTGATCGGGTTGGGAAAAAACCTGGGGGTGACGGCGGTGCGGATTATCGACACCACGCTTTCCGGCTGTTTTCTCCACGCGCTTCCCCTCCGGCTTACTCCCCCGGAACGGCAGGCGCTGGCGGCCCTGCTGGAACCGGGTTTCGTGTTTCTGGAGAACCTGGCCTCCGGCCGCCCCCGCTCCCACCCCGTCTGCTCGGCCCTGGCCCGGCGGTATGTCTATATTTCCCCCTACGGCGATCTTCAACCCTGCTGTTTCGTGCCCTTCAGCTTCGGCAACGTCCGCCGCGACTCCCTGGGCGAAATTCTGGACCGGCTCTGGAGCAGCTCCCTGATGGAGTACGATTCCGGCCGGTGCTTGATGAACAGCCGCCGGTTCCGGGAAAGACACCTCGCCCGGATCGGCTCGGCCGCGCAACTCCCCCTCGAATTCCAGGAAGAGAAAGACCGGGACCCTAAAGGATGAAGCCGACGGGATCGAGTTATCCTGCCCCTTTGCCGACGCCATGAAAGTCCATATCGCCACCACCTCCAACTGCGTCGGGCGCCAGCTGGACGCGACCCGGCTGAAAGAGTACTTCCGGGCCAACGGTTGGGCCCCGGTCGATTCGGCCTCGTCCGCCGACCTGATCGTCGCCGTCACCTGCGCCTTCACCCCGGAAGCCGCGGCCGCCTCCCTGGAGATGGTGAAGCGTTTCCGCGGCGGGAAGAACAGGCTGATCGTGGCCGGCTGCTTGCCCGAGATCGACCCCGCCGGCCTCTCCGCGGTCTTCTCGGGGAGCACCGTCCCCACGCATTCCCTGGAGAGGTTCGACGATCTTTTCCCGGAATTCGAAATCGGGTTTCGACGGATCCCCGCCGCCAACCGGACGACCGCGTCCGCGCGCTTCCCCTCCGCCGGTCCCGGCCTGTACTGGAGGAAATTCCGCCGCTACCCCGATCTGGCCGTGAAGATGTTCCTGAAAAAAAGGGCGATCGACGGCGAAAGGGAAGGACGGTACCACATCCGCGTCAGCGGGGGGTGCGATCAAGCCTGCAGTTACTGCGTGCTCGCCCCCGCTATCGGAAGACTGAAAAGCAAACCGATCGAATCCTGCCGCCGGGAACTGCTCCGGGGGTTGCGGGAGGGCTTCACCGATTTTGTTTTGGACGCCGACGACCTGGGGGCGTACGGCCCGGACATCGGTTCCGACTTTCCGGAATTGCTCCGGGCCCTGCTTTCAGTCCCGGGCGGCCAGCGGTTGGACCTGCGGGCGCTCAATCCGGTCTGGCTGGTACGTTACCGGGACGACCTCGCCCGGTGGGCGCGGGCGCGCCGGTTGAGCGGGTTGTGCTGCTGCCTCCAGTCCGGCAGCGCCAGGATCTTGAGCTTGATGAACCGCTATCCGGACGTGGGCGAAATACTCTCGGCCCTGGGTCAGATCAGGGTAGCGGACCCGGAAATCTTTCTGTCCGCCTACGTCATCGCCGGTTTCCCTTCCGAAACCGCCGCGGAATTCGAGGAGACGGTCGCGGCGGTGGACCAGGCGGCCTTCGACCGGGTGATCGTCTTCCCTTATCAGGACGACGGGAAATCCGCGGCTTCCGCCCTGGAAGGGAAAGTCGGCCGGCCGGTGATCGCGAAAAGGACGCGCCTGATCTACCGGGCCCTGAAACGCCGGGGGGTGGAGGCGATCTGTGTTTGATTTCGATCCGACAAAGGGGTTGCGCGCGGGGATGGAGGAATACCTCCGGGAAATGAACCGGGCGCGTCTCGGCCCTCCTCCCCGGTCCGCCTTGGCGGCCGGAGCCGGATTGGAATTTTTTTCTCTTCCGGCGCACCTGGCCCTGACGGCCCCCCCCTATGTCGCTCTCGGCGCTTATCTCCGGCGGCGAGGGAACCTTTCCCGGGGTATTCTGGACCTGGGCTGCGGCTGCGGAGGGGGGACGTGCTTTCTGAAAAGGCGGTCGCCCCGAGGAACGTTCGTGGCCGGGTTGGACCTTCTCCGGCCGCTCCTCGCCCGCGCCGCGGGGGCATGCCCCCCGGGGCCGGCGTTTCTGGCCGCGACGGCCGTCGCGCTTCCTTTCCCGGAGGGGGCTTTTTCCCTGGTCTCTTCGGTTTTTTCTCTCGTCCATCATTTGGACGCGCCCGCGCTGAAAGCCGTTTTCCGGGAAGCGGCCCGGGTCCTGGAACCCGGCGGGATCTTCGTCTTCACCACCCCCAACCGCGGTCTCTCCCAGGAACTCTACCACCCCAACCGCGGCGACGCCCCGTCCCTGCGCTTCAGCCGCCTCAACCGCCGCGAGTTCGCCCCGGAAGGGTTGCGGTCGTTTCTCGACGGCCTGGTCGAAAGCCCGGAGGGGCTCTTCGACGGCTATGCCCTGTACGGACTGTTCAATCCGGTGTTTCAACCGGTCTGGGAGGAAACGGTCCGGGAGATGGGAAGGAAGCGTTTCGGCGGGAACCGTTTGACCGCCGCGTCGGCGGCCCTGGCCCGTTATGTGCTCACGCCGAGTTCCCGAACCCGGTATTTTCTGAGCCGTCTGAACGAAAACGCCGCGAAAATGAAGGCGTCGCCGGCCGCGATCGCCTCCTCCGCCGCGTTCGGGCCGGTGGGGGCCGGTGACGGCGCGCTCCATTTCCTGGCGGCGCTGAGGAAGGGGGAGGGGCCGTGACGGTCTGCAAGAAATGCCTGGTCAGTTCCCGCGACTCCGGGGTCGAACTGGACGGGGAGGGGCTCTGCCGGCTCTGCCGGTCGGCCCGTTCCGGTTCCCGGCCTGCGCCCCCCCCCGAACTGGTCGACCGCTGCCTGCGGGATTTCGAAGAGACCGTGGCCGGGGTCAGGGGCCGTTTCGCCTACGATGGGCTGATCTGCCTGAGCGGGGGGAAGGACAGCTCCTACCTGGCCTTTCTCCTCCGGGAAAAGTACGGGCTGAAGCTGCTGGGCTTCAACCTCCGGACCGGCTTCGAGGCCCCCGGGGCCGGGGCCAACCTCGAGCGGGTGATCCGGAAACTGGGCATCGAGCTGGATCGTTTTGTCTGGCCGGCCGATTTCAGCCGCCGCTTCTACCGCTATTTTTTCGGGCGCCCCCTTCGGGAAGGCCTGACCGCCACGGTCTGCCGGGCCTGCCAGCTGGCTTTGCTCGGGGCCGCGGTGCAAGCCGCCCGCCGGCGAAGCATCCCCCTCGTCTTCGTCGGCTATTCGCCCTTCCAGACCGCGGAAAAGTGGTTCTACGAGATCGAAAAAGCCACTCTCGACGCCCACTACCGCGCCTTCGACGGTTTCTGGGAGCAGCCGGGCCTTTCCCCGGGGTTCAAAAAGAATTTTTATCCACTCGGGGATGAGGCGGCAGGGGGGGAAGGGGGCTCCTTTCCCCGGGTCCTGATCCCCCTTCACGTCTGCGGTTGCCCCTCGGAAAAGCGGGTACGGGAAAAACTCGCCGAACTGGGGCTCCTCGCCGCGAAAAAAACCCTCCCCCGCCGTACCAAGTGCCGTCTGGTCTGGCTCTCGGCGTATCTCGATACCGTTCATTTCGACGATTACCCGTTCCGGGAACTGGTCAGCGAAAAGATCCGGGTGGGCGAAGCCTCCCGGCGGAGATACCTGGCGGCCGGCGCGATCTTCACCTGGCTCTGCCGCCACCGTCTCTTCCGGAAGAGGCTGATCCGCAAGACCCTGGCCGAACTGGGGTTGGACGAGGCCGAGGCGCTGGCATGCCTCGGGAAAGCCCGGAAGTCCGATCGCGGGTACCGGGATATCTTCCGGATTCGTCCGGACCGGGAAATCCTCCCCGGTCCGGAAGGGGAGGCGCGGCCGTGAAGCGGGTCCAGTACGACCGGATCGCCGACCGCTACCTCCGGGTCGACCCGGATCCGATTCACCGCTACGCGGTCGTTCCCACGGTTCTCGAAATGGCGGGGGACGTCGCCGGCCGCGCGGCGATCGACCTCGCCTGCGGCAGCGGCATGTTCTGCCGGCTGTTGAAGGAGAGGGGGGCCCGGCGGGTGGTGGGGATCGACATCTCCTCCCGGCAGATCGCCCTGGCCCGGGCGGAGAACCGCGAGCGGGGGATCGAGTACCGGGAAATGTCCGCCGATGCGGCGGATGGGAAATTCGGGCCGGAGTTCGATCTGGCCACCGCCGTGTTCCTGCTCCACTACTCGGAGTCGGAGGCCAAACTGCGCCGGATGGTGGGGGCGATCTTTCGGATCCTGAAACCGGGCGGCCGTTTCGCGGGGATCGTCCAGAACCCCGATTTGCAGTTCTTCGAGGGGGTGCGTTACCGGCGCCGGTTCCGCCGGCCCGGGGGCGGACCGGTCCGGGACGGGGAGAAGGTCTTCCTGGAGATCCACGGGGACAAGGGGAAGCTCTGCGAATTCTACTACTTCCACTGGTCCCGGAAGGTCTACGAGGCCGCGTTCGCCGCCGCCGGGTTTCCCGGCCTCGACTGGGTCCCCCTCCGGGTGGACCCCGCCGGGAACCCCGGGTACGGCCGGGACGTCTTGGAGCCGTTCGAGAAAAATCCCAACCTGATCGGCTTGACGGCGGTGAAGGCCCCGGAGCGCTGAGGGGTGAAAGCCGCGGGCCGCAGGTTTCGGGAGCCGGGCGCCCGGCTTCAGGTCTTCAGGCCGAGGTTGTAGTATTCGCAGAAGGAAACCCGTTTCTCCAGGCCCGGGTTGAAGGAAGGGTAGGGGCAGAACTCCCGCACCATCTCCTCGTCGTAGTTTTCCGGGTAGTACATGCACTGGAACTGGAGCCAGTAATACCCGGGGGGGATGAAGGTGTCGGCCAGCTCTTTCCGTCCCGGGATGAAGCGCCGGGCCAGCGGACGGGAAAATCCCATCCGGAAAAGATCGCCGGCGAACCGCCGGAGGAAGAAGCGCCGGGCCCGGCCGGGATCGCCGGGCAGCATCTCCCGGAAACGCCGGACGATCCCGTCCCATTTTTCCAGGTCGAAACCGTCCTCCCGGCGGTCCGAACGAGGCATCAGGACCGTCTGGGAGTTGAAGCAGTGGTAGATCCGGCGCACGGCCCGGGAGATGAGGTTGATCTTCAGGGCCGTGAACAGTTCGTCCGGGGAGGAGAAGACGGCGCTGGAGGCGACGACCGCGTCCCAGAGTTCGTCGGCCAGGTATTCGTTTTCCCGTCCGAATCCCCGGCTTCCCCGGTGCATATACCCCATGACGTTGATCTTGAAAAGCTCGGGGCGGCTCCGGGTCAAGGCCAGGATGCCGGGGAGCTGGTCGTCGTTGACCCCCCGGGCGCAGACGAAGAAAATGATGAGCTTGAGCCCGGCCCGGCGGACGTTTTCAAGTACTTTCTCCCGCTGCCCCAGCAGCGGTTCGCCCCGCATCGTTTCGTAGATGCCGTCGCTGTCGGTCGTGTCGAACCAGGGGGCGACGGCATAGAGACCGCGGTCCGCCAGCGACTGCAGATATTCGAGGTCGTCCAGGCGCCGGGCGTTGGTGACCATGACCGGGAAATTCCCGGAAGCGCGGATCATGGCGACGATCTCCCCCAGGTCGTCGCGGACGGTCGACTCCCCCCCGGTCAGCTTGAAGTTGATTCCCCGGCCCCGCAGCGGCTTCAGCTTTTCCCGTATTTCCGCCAGGGGCATTTCCGGGGGCATCACCCGTCCCTCGTCCGCGGCGAAGCAGATCGGACAGGACATGTTGCAGCGCAGGGTGGTGGTGAAGGCGCAGGATTCGATCCTGTCCCGCCGATAGGGGAAATGCTCCGCCAAGAGCCGGTACAGTTCCATCAGCTCCCGGTAATACCGGGGGTACTTCCCGATCCGGGAGCGGAAATGCCCGTGTTCGGGGCAGTCCTTTTCCATATAGACGGAGCCGTCCGCTTCGACCACGTCCGCGGGCAGCCGCCGGCGGCAGACGGGGCAGAGGCTGACGGTCTTCCTGATCGGAGTCGAGTTCATCCTCCGGGCAGTATAACCCCGCCGTGCCCCGTTGGGCAAAAATCATGCCCCCGCCTTTTCCTCAATGAGTCCACAGATTCCACAGATGGGGAGGAACGCAAAGAGCAAAGAGCATAGGGCATAGAGTAATCCCCCTGAACCCTGAACCCTGAACCCTTATCGCACCTGATTACTCTGATTAACTCTGAAAGGGAAAGAATTCAGAATACAGAATTCAGTATTCAGGAGCCCCCCGCCTCGGCCCCCTGGAGATCTTTGCACCTGATTACTCTGATTAACTCTGATTGGGGAAGGGGGAGAGGGTTCAGGGTTCAGGCCCCTGCCTTGGCCCTTGGAGATTATTGCACCTGTGAAAAGCATAGGGCATGGAGCATAGAGACAGTATTCAGTATTCAGTAGCCCCCAACCTCACCCCCCAATTAGGTCCACCTACCCGCCGGCCGGCAGGCCTGTGGACTGATCCGCTCCCGTCTTTCCTGAACCCCGAACCCTAAAGGGCCCGTGGCGGAGAGGTTTTCCCTATGCTCTCTGCTCCATGCTCTCTGCTTCCCTCCCCCTCAGGGGTTGGTGACCGGCTGGTCGGTGGAGGCGCCGTAGTAGGGGGCGCTCACCCCCCGGATCAGCCACTTTCCCG
>DAOSXE010000042.1 GCA_035380285.1 bacterium
CCGCCGCCAGGGAGAGTAACCCGATCCGTTTCATATTCAGCCTCCTGGGTTCGGGGTTTCGTTTACTCTCATCCGTTAAACTGCTAGAATCCCGCTCGGTTTAAAAATATTCCACTCCCCGCGGAGCCATGAAACGGACAGAGCCGTTCTCGTACCCCGATATTTTCCGGGTAGTCCAGTACACCCTGGACCATAAGCGCCTGATCATCCAGGCCTTGGGGCTGGCCGTCGCCCTGGCGGCCTTGTTCGGGTTCACGACCCTGGCCGACCGTTTTCAGGCCGAAACCAATTTTCTCCCCTGGTTCGTGGATTTTCTGGGCATTCTGGTCTTCTACCTTCTCCTGCTGGTGTTCGCGGGACCCGTCACCTGGCTCATCCTCGAGGAAATACGGACCGGATCCCGGCCTTCGATCTCCACCGCGTTCGCCCGGGGGATCCGTTTCGGCTTCCACCTGGCGGCGGCGCCGGCCGGGATCATTTCCTTCATCCTCGCCGCCGGCCTGATTCTGGTGACGTTGACCGCCGTGGGCATGCTTCCCGGATGGGGACCGCTGTTCTGGGCGGCCACCTTCCTCCCCCGCTTCGGAGCGGCCCTGGCCCTGATAGTCGGGAGCCTCACCCTGGCGGCGGCCACCCTGATCCTGCCCTCCATCATCGTGGACCGCCGGGCCGGCGCCACCCGGGCCTTCGGCGTGCTGGCGGAGATGATGCGCCGCAACTTCCTCGTCTTCTGGGGATACGTATTCACCGCGCTTTTTCTCACCGCCGTCTACTTCCTCCTCTTCACCGCGGTCGTGGCCGGGTCGATTTCGCTGCTGCTGCTGGTCTCCACCGCCGTTCTCGGAGACGAACCGGGACGGGTCCTTCTCAAGATGCCGCCGTTCTTCTCCCGGCTCGTTCCCTTCCTGGGCGGGCACGTTTCCGTTCCTCCCGACCTCCCTCCGGAGAGTTGGGTCTACCCGGCGGCCGGGGCGGTCTGGGGCGGTTCGCTGCTCGTCTGCCTGATCGCGTGGCTGGCCTACCCGTTTCTCTATCTCTTCAACTCCGGGGTCATCATCTACCTCTCCTTGACGGAGCGGGAAAAGGAGGGAAGCCGGTCCCGGAGGAGACGCGATCCTATCTGACCTTGATCAGGGGAGCGATGGCCTCGTACGTCGAGGGGCCGATCCCCCTCACTTCCCGGATGTCCTCCGGGACCGCAAAGGGGCGGAAACGGCGGTAGGCGACGATCCGGGCCGCGGTTTCGGGGCCGATTCCGGGGAGACGGCAGAGTTCGCGGACCCCGGCGCGGTTGATGTCGATCAGGTCGTCGTCGTCGTAGCGGGGCGCGGTCAGAAGAACGGGGGGCGCCGGCGCGGCCCCGTGAATCGGAGGGGGAAGGGAAGCCGCCGGAAGGGGGACGGCGAGCCGGTCGGGACAGGCTTCCTCCAGCTCGGAGTAGAGGCCCATATATCCATGAGGCCGGGGCGCGACCCGGACCAGAAGAGCGGTTGCGCCCCAGGCCGTCGCCGCCGCCAGCGCCAGCAACAGCCAACGCTCCTTCGGAGTCAGCCGATCGAAACGGAGAACGGCCCATAATCGCCGGATCCGGGAGCGGGAAGCGGGGTCGGGCGCCTTCATGCCGGCGCGATCATGCCGGGCCGGCGACGATGTTGACCATCCGGTCGGGGACGACGATCACCTTGCGGACGACGGCCCCGCCCAGTGCGCCCCGGACCCGCTCGTCGGCCAACGCCGCCGAACGCGCGACGGCCTCCGAAGCTCCCGGGGGGAGCATGATCCTCCCCCGCAGCTTGCCGTTGACCTGGACCGGTATCTCGACCTCCGCCACCGCCAGGGCCGAAGCGTCGATTCCCGGCCAGGAGCCGCTGAAGATACTGCGGTCGTGCCCCAGTTCCCGCCACAGCTCTTCGCAGAAATGGGGCGTGATCGGGGCCAGCAGCACCAGCATCGATTCCACCGCTTCCCGGACCACGGCGGGATGGTGGCCCGCTTCGCCCCGGACGGCGTTGAGCAGCTCCATCACCGAGGAGATGGCGGTGTTGAACCGGAAACCGCCCTCGATGGCGTCGGTGACCTTCCCGATGCTGACGTGGGTGCGGCGGCGGAGTTCCCGATCGGCGGGGCCGAGATCGGCGGGGAGCCCCGGGGGGAGGGAACGCAGTTCGCCGGCCGCTTCCGTCACCGTATCCCAGAGGCGGTTGAGGAAACGCCAGGCGCCCTGCATCCTCTCGTCGCTCCAGGTCCGGTCCTGGTCGGGAGGGGTGTCGGACAACATGTAGAGTCGGACGCAATCGGCCCCGTACCGGTCCATCATCTCGTCGGGGTCGACGATGTTGAGCTTGGACTTGCTGATCTTTTTCATCTCTCCCCGGACGGGGCTCCCACAGACGGAGCAGACGCCCCCGACGATGCCGTCGCCTTCGCGGACTCCGTCCCGGACCTGGGATTCCGGAATCCACTTGCAGAGATCGCAGTAGTAGGCGGTTTTGCAGACCATGCCCTGGCAGAAAAGATGGCGGGCGGGCTCGGCGAATTCAAGCAGGCCGAGATCGTGAAGAACGCGGGTAAAGAACCGGAAATAGATCAGGTGCATGGTGGCGTGTTCGATCCCGCCGATATAGAGGTCGATCGGCATCCAGTAATCGACCGGACCCGGCTCGAAGGGGGCGTCGAGCGCGGCGGGGGAACAGTAGCGGAGAAAGTACCAGGAAGAATCGACGAAGGTGTCCATGGTGTCGGTTTCCCGGCGCCCGGGACCGCCGCAGGCGGGACAGGAACAGGTCACGAACGAAGGGCTGCTCTCGAGGGGGTTGCCGGGCTGCTCGAAATCGACGTCGAGAGGAAGCTCCACCGGCAGATCCTCCTCCGGGACCGGAACCTCTCCGCATCGGGGACAATAAATAATGGGGATGGGGGCGCCCCAGTAACGCTGCCGGGAAAGGAGCCAGTCGCGCAGGCGGTAATTGATCGACGGTCGGCCGAAGCCGCTCGTCTCCAGCCAGGAAACGATATCCTCCATCGCCTCGAGGTTGTTCCTACCGCTGAAAATCCCGGAGGCGGCCATGGTCCCGGCGCCGACGAAAGCCGCGGCCGGCGGGGCCGGGTCCGGGGAGCCTTCCGGGGGTTCGATCACCACCTTCACCGGAAGTCCGTAGGCGCCGGCGAATTCGAAGTCGCGCTGGTCGTGGGCGGGAACGGACATGACCGCGCCCGTCCCATAGCTCATGAGCGCGAAATTTGCGACCCAGAGGGGCACCCGCTCCCCGTTGACGGGGTTGACGACGTGGAACCCGGTCCAGACCCCCTTCTTCTCGACATCGGCCTGAACCCGAGCGCTGGTGGATTGGGCCCGGAGTTCCCGGACCGCCGCCATGACCCGTTCCTCATGCTCGGTTCCGGACACCAGCCGCTCGAGGAGGGGATGCTCGGGAGCGAGCGACATGAACGTCACTCCCCAGAGCGTGTCGGGGCGCGTGGTGAAAACCGTCAGTTTCTCGCCGGTCTCCGCGATCGTGAAATCGACCTCCGCCCCCCGCGACTTCCCGATCCAGTCCTCCTGCATCCTCAGCACCTTGTTCGGCCAGTTCCCCTCCAGGTCGCGGAGGCCGTCCAGGAGCTTCTGGGCGTACGAGCTCATCCGGAAGAACCACTGGTTGAGGTCCTTCTGGACCACCGCCGATCCGCACCGCTCGCAGGTGCCGTCGGCCATGACCTGCTCGTTGGCCAGAACCGTGGCGCACGACGAACACCAATTGACGGGGGCTATTTTCTTTTCGGCCAGACCGTGGCGGTAGAAGAGGAGGAAAAGCCACTGGGTCCAGCGGTAGTAGTCGGGACGGCTGGTGGCCAGCTCCCGAGACCAATCGTAGCCCCACCCGGCCCGGGCCATCTGCTCCTTCATATGGGCGATATTGCGCTCGGTAAACTGGTTGGGGTGAAGCGGGAGCTCTCCCCGTTCCCGGGCGGCACGGGCCTGCTTCTTGGCCGCGTTCTCCGCCGGGAGCCCGAACGAATCCCACCCCATCGGAGAGAGAACGTTGAACCCCCGAAGAATCTTGTAGCGGACGATGACGTCGCCCAGGGTATAGTTGATCACGTGCCCCATATGCAAAACCCCGGACGGATACGGGTACATCGTCAAGCAATAGAACGGGGGACGTTCGGGATCGAAATCGAGCGCCCGGAAAAGCCCTTCCCGCTCCCAGCGTTCTCTCCAGCGCGCTTCGATCGCTCGAAAATCGTAGTTTTTCATTTTTACGGCCTCGAGGTTTCCTGCGGATACGCGCTACGGTATCACAGCGGCCCCGACATCTCAAATCCTCTCCCGGCCCGGCGATTGTGGGCGGGTCGCGGGTTGTGGTAAAATCGCCGGCATCCCCGGATAAGAAGAACGGGCGGAAAAACACCGGAAGGGAATGAAATCAGCGGCTGCAGAGTCCTCCGAGAGCACGGGCGAGCCCCGCGGGAAGAGGGAGCGTTTCCCCGAATTCACCGCCGCCGACCGGCTCATGGTCCTGGCCCCCCACCCCGACGACGAGGTCCTGGCCTGCGGCGGCCTCCTCCACCGCGCGGCGCAAGCCGGCGTTCCCCTCCGGGTAGTCTTCTTCACCTGCGGAGACAACAACGAGCTGGCCTTCGAAGCCTACCGCGGCCTGCCCGTCTTCCGCTCCACCCGTTTTCGCCAGATGGGGCTGCTCCGGCGGGAAGAAGCCATGGACGCCGCGGGCGCCCTGGGTCTGAAACCCGAAAACCTGGTCTTTCTGGGCTACCCCGACTTCCGTACCCTGAGGATCTGGGAAGAGCACTGGGGCAACGCCCCCCCCTGCTGGAGCATGTTCACCTCGGTCCAGAAGGTCCCCTACGATTACGCGCGCACGCCCGGAGCGCCCCACAAAGGCGAGGCGGTGCTGCAGGACATCGAGGGAGAGATCCTGGACTTCGACCCGACTCGGATTCTGGTCTCCCACCCCTCCGATTTCAACGTCGACCACCGGGCCCTGTACCTCTTCACCCTCGTCAGCCTCTGGAACCTGGGAGAGAAGACTGCCCCCCCGCTCCATTCCTACCTGGTCCACTTCCCCGGCTGGCCCTGGCCCCCGGGAAAGTTTCCCGAGGCCCCGCTCGATCCGCCGGCGGCCCTGGAGCGGGAATCGATCTGGACGGAATATCGCCTCTCGAAAACGGACCTGGCCCGGAAGGAAGCGGCCATCCGCTTCCACGCTTCCCAATTCGCCTACTCGTCCCGGTTCCTCCTTTCCTTCATGCGCGCCGACGAACCGTTCGCGGACGTTCAGCCCCGGCACCTGGTTCTCCCGGAAGACGGAACCGGGACCGGAACCCTCGTAACCCGGACAGAAACCGGGTTCACCGGGGTCCAGGAACACTACGCCCGCCGGGACCGGGAACGGATCTACGCGGGAATCGGACTGAAGGTTCCGCTGGGGCGCCAGTTCGGGGTCAGCGCGCAGTTCTACGGCTGGAAAAAAGACACTCCCTTCCGGGAAATGCCCAAGATCAAAATCGAAACCGGACCGCTCCGGCGGCGGGTCCGGGACCAGTACACGGCCGTCGAGACCGGAGGAACGGTGATCGTCAAGAGCCCGCGGTCCCTGGAGATCGGCGTCCCCCTCCGGCTCCTGGGAAACCCCGAGCGGATATTGGCCTCGGTCAGAACCACGTTCTGCGGCTGGGAGCAGAGCCGCAGCGGGTGGCGGATTCTACGGTTGGACGCCTGAAAATGCGGGCGCGGACCACTATCGGGGAAAGCGACATCGCCGGCCTGCTGGCCGGTCTGCTCCGGAAAGCCTCCCCGCCGATCCGGATCGAGACCGTGAACATCGACGCGGGAGCGCTCACCCTCCGGGGAAAAGCGAAGGTTCCCGTGCCTATCCCCTTCACCGCGGTGATAACCCCCGAAATCGCCGACGGCGGCCTCGAGTTCGATATCGAACTGGCCGGCGTACCGGGCATCGTCCGCCGGCTTCTGCTCGACCGGCTCGAGGACAAGATCTCGAAACTGCCCGGCCTGCGCCGGATCGGGGACCGTATCCGTTGGGAAGCGGGCGGATCCTTCGGCGCCGAAGTGAAGGTCGAAGAACTGACCTGCATACGGGGGGAGATGGAAATAACGATAACCGGAACGTTCAAAGGAGCCGCGAATGACGTCATGGAGTGAATTGATCGCGTACCGGGGTTTCTACCCCGGATTGGCGGCGGGCCTCTCGGTCGCCCTGCTGTTATGGCTGTTGAAGGTGATCGGGGCGGCGCGGGCGGCACGGCGCATCCATGTTCTGGAACGCCGGCTGGCGGAGGAACTGGAGATCGCGGGCCGTTCCAACCGGGTTCTCAAGCAGCGTATTCTGGAACTCAAGAAAGAACGCGACGCTCTCCGGGAGAACCTGACGGTGTGGCAGCGGAAACCGCGTCGGGAAGAGATCAAGCGCCTGCTTGTCTACGAGGAAGCCCTGGCCGCGCTCAAGGCCCGCATCCCCGGCTTCATCGAGGTCTGGGAAAAAACGGCGGCGGAAGCGGAAGAAGAAGTGCGCCTGAGCAACCGGGGGTTGAAGACCCTGGTCATGCGGGCGTTCGGGCGCGGCCGGCGCCGGGAGAAGCCGGCGGCTTACCTCGAACCCGGAGACGACCGGCGCTCCTGAGGACCCGATCCCGGGCGGCGGCGGAACCCCTTGACCGCCGCCACGTTGCGGGCGTTGTCCCCGGGCTCTTTCTGCGGGGTTTCGAGGATGAAGGTTTTGCCGGCCAGGCGGCGGTGGCGGTAGATCCGGCGCATCCCCTCCAATCCGATCCGGCCCTCGCCGATATGCGCATGCCGGTCCCGGCCGGAACCGAGACCGAAGAGGCTGTCGTTGAAATGGACCACCGGCATCTTTTCCAGGCCGATCAGGCGGTCCACCTCGGCCAGGACCTTGCCCGGGCCGTCGCCCCCGGCCAGGTCGTAGCCGGCGACAAAGGCGTGACAGGTATCCAGGCAGAGATAGAGCCGATCGGCGCGGCCCGACGCCTCCATGATCCGGGCGATGTTCTCGAAACAATGTCCGAGAGCACTGCCGACGCTGGCGGTATTTTCGAGCATGACCCCGGCCCCCCCGGGAGGCCGTTCGGCAAGCAGCTCGCGCAGGGAGTCCGCCATCCGGGCGATGCCTTCCTCGCGCCCGGACCCGCGGTGAAAACCGACGTGAACGACGTACCAGTCCGCCCCCAGGGCATCGGCGCGGGCCAGATCGCGGGAAAACGCCCGAAGCGAACGCCGGTAGGTTTCCCGGTCGGGCGCGGAAAGGTTAATCAGGTAAGGAGAATGCACCACCACGGGAAAAAGGCGGGCGGCACGGCAGAGGCGGCGGAAGTCGTCGGCACGCTCGGCGGGTATGGAGGAAACCTTCCAGCCCCGGGGGTTGCGGGAAAAAATCTGGAGAGCCTCGCATCCCGCTTCACGGGCGCGGGCCACGGCCGCGTCCACCCCGCCGGAGATGGAGACATGGGCACCGATTCTTCTCATCCTTCCCCCCGGGGTTCGCGGTTCGACTCTCGCCGCAAGGCCCCGGCAGCCCCGGCGCCGGGGCTGCCGGCCGTCAAGAGTATAGCAGGAAGGAACCCCAAGTCCCATCGCGCTCCGGAAGACCGCGTTGCCGAAGCTTGCCAACCGGCCGCGTTCCGATTATAGTAGTACCCGTTTCCGCAGTTTCGATACCGGGAGGTTGATCGTGGAAATACGGCATAGCGGCGAAGTCGCAATCGTCACCATGGTGGAACGGTTCGATGCTTATTCGGCCAAAGACGTCCAGACCGCGCTGGAAAAAGTCATCGACGACGGTTCGGTCAAGCTCGTCTGCGATTTTTCCCAGACCGACTACATCTCCAGCGCCGGACTCAGGGTGCTTTTGGCCACGGCCAAGCGCTTGAAGCGGGAAGGCGGGGCCATCGCCCTCTGCTGCATGAAACCCTATGTCCGCGAAGTCTTCGAAACCGCCGGGTTTACGCAGCTTTTCCAAATCTTTAATTCCGAAGAAGAAGCCGCGGATTCGCTCTGATCCGGTTTCAAAAGGCGGGGGCGCCCCATTAAAGCCCTCTCGATATACTTTGCCGTTTTTTTCTCCCTGGCGTTCGTCTACCTGGCCCTGGTCTCCGATCCCCTGGGTTCTCCGGCCGGCCACATCGACGCCTTCGACGATACCAGCTATTTTTCCCAGGCGGTTTCCCTGGCCAACGACGGGGACCTCGATCTCTCCAACCAACCCTTCCGCGCCCTGCGGTCTTCGGCCACGGGGCGGATCGTGGCCCCTCACGCCATCGGCACCAGCCTCTTCATCCTTCCCTTCTACTTCCTGGCCGCTCCCCTGGTCCAGGTTCTGGACGTTCTCAAGCACGCGGTCTTCGACACCCTGCACCCCCTCTTCTTCTCCTTCGCCAGCGCGGGGATGGTCTGCTATTACTTCCTGGCGGGGGCGGTACTGCTCCTGGCCCTGAGCCGGCGCTTCGGGAACTGGCCGACGGTGACGGGGGTCAGCCTGATCATGTGGGGGACTTTTCTGCCGGCGTACGCCTTCGCCCGCCCGTTGCTTTCCCACGTTCCCGACTTTCTCGCCTCCTCGCTTTTGATCTGGAGACTGCTCCTCCTGGGCGAATCCAGGTCCGTGCGCCGACGCGACGTCCTGCTGCTGGGAGTGCTCTCCGCCGCGACCCTGGTGGTCCGCTGGCAGAACCTCAACCTTTTCCTGCTGGGCGCGGCGGGAACCCTGGCGCCGATCTGGTCGGGAAAGCCCCTGGAAACCGCGCGGCCCCGGACGACCGCGGCCGCCGTATTCGCCCTGAGTGCGGCCGGAACGTTCCTGCTCACCCAGGGGGCGGCGTGGTGGGTCTACCTGGGAAGGCTCTTTCCCCCGCCGTGGAGCTGGATAACCCCTTCCGTCATCGACCGGGAAGGGCTGCGGGTCTGGCTGCCGGGAGGGGTCGTGACCGATCTGAACAACCTCCGCCAGGTCTTTTTCGGCCTGGATTGGGGACTGGCCTGGACCGCGCTGCCCGCCCTGGCCGGCTGGGCCGGGCTCCTCCTGCTGCCGATGCGCCCGCTCGGCAACCGTGCGGGGAACGGGCTCAACCGCCTTTTCCTCTTCCTGATCGTCGCCCTGCCTTTCGTCATCGTCCTGCGCTGGAGGGAGCAGGGTTCGGCGTTCGGGTACCGCTACTTCAGCGGGACCCTTCCCCTGGCGGCCGTGGGCCTGACTGCGGTCCTCAAAAAAGCGGGAGCGCGCCGGATCGGCCGGGCGGCGGTCAACGCCGCGGCGGCCGTTCTGATCGCGGGCACGCTTCTCTCCCTGCTCCCCTACCGGCGGTTCCCTTCCACCGAGATGAAAAGAACCGAGACTCCCCTGGGCGGTTACTGCTGGACCAACAACTCCTACCTGCGCTCGGCGGCCGCATGCTACGCTGCGGCCGCGCCGGGCGTGCGGCGACGGCTCCTGCTCAGCGGCTACCTGGGGTGGTTCACCCGGGGGAGACCGATGATCGTCCGCCTGGAAAAAAATCCCTCCTCGATGCTCCCCCTTTCCCCGCGCCTTCTCGACGACCCCGGGAAAGCTTTTGCCGTCGGAGCCTACCCGGCCCTGGCCCTGGCCTTCGCCGCCGCCGCCTTCGCGGGGATGAGGCGGACCTTCAGAAAAAGAGACTCCGAAACGCGTTGAAGGGTTCCGGGTCGGAAACGGGCACCACGACCAGATGGTTGCCCAGGGGACGCTTGAGGTAATCGGTCCCGTCTCCGGGAACCCGAACGCGGATCTGGGTCCGGCAGAGTTCGGGCCGGGCCAGGTTCTCGACGATCTCGCCCGGGCAGAGGAAGATCCGGGAAAGATCGTCTCCCCCGATCTTGAAGAGAAGACAGCGCCCCGGGGGAAGCACGCCCCGGACGGCCGCGCCGATCCCGGATTCGAAATGGGGGAGGATCGAATATTCCCGCGCCAGCCGCAGCGGGACCGTGCAGTGAGCCAGGATCATCTCGCCCCGTTCCGGGTCGATGGAAGCGGGGTTGGCCATGAACCCGGGAGTCCCGGCCAGGAAATAAGCGGCCGTCATGGTGAAGAGCGCCGGGACGTCGCCCTCGCAGGCGGCGGGGACGCCTTCGTCGTTCAACCGGGAAAGGGCCAGGCAGCCCGTGTTTCCCCAAACATCGAGAAGGTCGAAGCAGCGCAGGGTGATCCCGTCCAACCGGTGCGCGGCGATCTGTTCCTTGAGGACCGCGGTCAGGGCTTCGGCCTGGTCGACGAGTTCCGGCTCCACCCCCGTGACCTCCCGGGCGCCGGCCAGGAACCGTTTCCCCGCGTCTTTTCCCTCCCCGGGAGCGGGGAGGCGGATGTCTCTGATCGGGATCTCGACGATCCGACAACCCCACCTCGCTTCCACCAGGGCGCCGTCGACCCGGCTTTCGATCAGCCAGTCCGAGGGCTTGCCGATCAGACCCAGCCGCGACTCCGCGATCCGGGAACCGGCCGCCAGGGCCGCCGCGTAGGTGGCGAGGGGACGGGCGATGCGTTCCGGGGGACCGTGAAGAATGATTCCCTGCCTTCCCCGGGCCCTGAGCCAGGAGAGGATCTCCAGAGAGGCGGGGAGGGAATTCTCGGCGGGATGGGATACCAGCAGGATCGGAGAACGCAGGCGCCCCGCCAGTTCCCGGAAACCGGCTTCCGTCCCCCCGGTCCCGACAAACACCACCGAGGGCAGTTCCCCGGCGCCGGGGTCGATTTCTCGGAGCTCCACCCCGGCCAGTTCCGAGAGACCGGCCAGGAACTTCTCGAATCCGGCCCGGAACCGGGCCCGGTCGTGGAGGGGCGAGATCAGGAGGAGGAAAGAAAGCGCCGGGCGCTTCACGCCTTCTCCCCCCCCGGCGCCTTCCCCGAGAGGGCGGCATCGACGAACTGCTCCGCCAGCCCCCGCAGGTCGGAACGGTTCGGGTCCAATCCGCGCAGGCGCATCAGTTCCCGGCAGTTGGCCAGCGCCCGGCGGCGCAGGTCGCCGCCGTCCCCGGCGCTCCCCGACGGCGGCGGGAAAGGCTCGTTCCTGGCCGCCGCCACCGCGGTTTCGGCCAAACGGCGCAGAACCTCGTAAACGAAATCCCTGCCCTTGATCCCGTCCAGAAGCCGGGTCCAAACCAGGTCGAACCACCGGCGGTAGATCGGGCCGAGCCCGGGAACCACCGTCAGCAGGAGATGAAGGCCCAACAGCGCCAGCGCCGCGGCCAGGTAGGTGGAAAGAGCGATGAAATGCCGTTCGAGGTCGGAGCGGAACTCCCGCCAGAAGCCGCGGAAGTTGTCGGCCACCCCGGCAAAGCGCGGTTCGTCCAGGGCCCGGGCCAGGGAAGCGATCCGGGCGGCTTCCTCGGCGGAGCCGAGGAAGAAGAGGTTCCCCCGGCTCTCCCCCGGAAAGATCACGAGGCGGGGGCCGTCCGCCGGGAGCCCCGCGCGCTCCCACAGGAGCAGGAGCATCTCCTTCATCGCCGCCGGGCCCACGTGCTCCAGCGGGACCGGGACCAGGCGGGAGGAGACGGCCGCCGGAGGCAGAAGACCGTCCAGCCCGCGGGCCAGGCGCACGGCCAGGTCGACCTGCTCTTCCCTCCCCCGGACAAGGAGCGCGCCCGAGCCGGGCGCGGGCCCGGTAACGGGAAGGATGTCCATGCCGGCGAAAAGCCCCCAACGCGCGCCCACGCCCGCCAGCGTCTCCTTGACGGCTTCCGGGGAAGAAGCTTTCAGAACGACGATCTCCACTTCCCGGTCCGGAAGCGCAGAGGGGGGAACGGCTTCGACGGCGGAGGCGGGAGCGGCCCTCAGGCCCGCGGCCAAAACCGGCACCGCCAGACGGCGGATCAACTTCGAATACGCCACGGTTCTTCTCCTCAGCGCTCTCTCAGGCTCCAGATCCCGAGACGGCTCTCCCGAGCCTCCTCCTGAGCCTTGAGAAACCATTTTTTGAACTCGAAGGCCTTGTCGAGGATGTAGGCCCGGGCCAGTCCGCGGCGCAGCAGCTCGGCGTTGACGCAGACCCCGTCCACCACCAGGGAGGCCAGGGTCCGGCCGTAGTGGTCGGTCCGCTCCGGCCCGTAGATCAAACCCACCTTCCGGCCCAGGACCATTTCCCGGGTAAGGGCGGTGGCTTCGTCCGCGAAGGGATCGCCCACGGGATCGCCCAGGTAGGGCTTGGCCGTCTCCGGGGTGTCGATCCCCAGAAAGCGGACGTGGCGGCCGTCGCCCAGCTTCACGGTGTCGCCGTCGTACACCTCCACCACTTCCGCGTATTCGTCGGGCCGGTACTCCGGCTTGACCGCGTCCATGAACCCTTCGGCCCGGGGATGGGTTCTCCCTTCCAGCCCCTCGATCCCCTGGAAGACGATGAACCCCAGCAGCGCCCCCGCCGCGACCGCGGCCGATACGGCCAGCCAGCGGCGGCGGCGGGGAGAGGCCGGGGGAGCGTGGCGGGTCCGGATCTCTTCCTCCTCCAGATTGACTCCCAAAAGCGGGCTCATCGACTATTCCCCGGCGACTTCGGCTTCCAGTTCCCTGATCGCTTCCCGCAACCGGTCGAGCAGGCGGGGGGAAGCGTAGCCCCCGTTTTCGAGGTTTTCCCGGACCCGGCGCAAGGAGACCAGGGAACCCTTCAGCACCCGGGAGCGGCGGGCGTCCCAGGCGTCCGCGGCCGACGGGGCCTCTTCCCGGACCGAGGCCAGCAGGTCCCGGTAGAGCTTCCCGGCTTCCCGGGCCTGTACCCCCTCGTCGAGAACCGCGGAACGGATCCCCGAATAATCCTCGGCCGCGATGCCGCGGTTGCTCCGGGCCCGGCGCAGGACGTTGACGCTTTCCACGTCCGGGACCGTCTCCGGGCCGTCCTCGGGCCGCTGGACCCGGGAAAGAAATTCCGGTTCTTCGGTCCGGAGGAAGCGGTAGGAACGCAAGAGCTTGTCGGCCGTAGCCTTGCGGATTTTAAGTTCGCGGGCGCAGTAGTCGGAGAACGTGTCGTAGCCCCAACCCCGGAAACTCCCTTCCGCCTGGACCTCGGCCAGGCAGCGGCCCAGATCGATCCAGTTCCCCTTGAACCGTTTGACCGTGGTCAGAACCCGGCGGCGAAGGTCGCCGGGGTTTTCCATCGCTTCCGCTTCGTTCATCCGCCGCTTTCCTCAAACCCTTTCAGGGTTATTGTAGCCGATATCGCCGGCTTGGCAAGTCCCCGCCTCTCCGGAAAGAACTCCCGGGGAAACGAGCGGGCGCTCAGGCCTTTTCCCCCGGCAGGCGGCGGGGAAGAATCAGGTTGAGCGCGACGCCGAGCACGGCGGCGAGACCGATGCCGCTCAGCTGCACCTGGCCCAGGTTGAAGGCGACGTTGCCGATGCCCACCACCAGCATGATCGCGGCGATGACGATGTTTCGGGGTTGGGCGAAATCGACCCGCTCCCGAACGTAGGTGGAGAGGCCGATCACCGCGATCCCCCCGAAAATCACGACCATGATTCCCCCCAGAACGCAGCCGGGGATGGTGCGCAACAGCCCCGCGACCTTCTGGACGAAGGAGATGAGGACGGCGAAAATTCCGGCCAGAAGCATGATCCGCGGATTGGATATCCTGAGGATGTTGAGGGCCGAGACCCCTTCGGAGTACGACGTGTTGGGAACCGAGCCGATGAGCCCCCCGAAAAGAGTGCCGATCCCGTCTCCGAGCATCGTCCGGTCGACCCCCGGCGACGCGAAGAAGTCTTTCCCCACCGCTCCGCTCACGGCCATGATGTCCCCGAAGTGCTCGACCACCGGGGCGACCACGAAGGGGAGAACGTAAACGGCGGCGCGCCAATCCACCCGGGGCATGGTGAAGTCGGGAAACCCCAGCCAGGGGGCGGCGCGCAAGGGCTCGAAATCGATCCGGCCGAAGATCAGAACGAGCAGATAACCGAACGCGACGCCGACGATCACCGGAAGGAGCCGGAGGATCCCCCGGAAACAGGTCATGACCGCGACCGCGACCGCCAACGTGGCGACGGCGAAAATCCAGGCGTAGCGCTGGGTGGCGAAGACCTTACCCGGGTCGTCCAAAATGAGGGCGGCGCAACGGGAAACGGCGGCTTCCGAAGAGAGCGCATCCACGGTTTCCGGGGCGATGTAGCCGGCCGCCACCGCCTGGCACTTGACCGACTCGGCCCCCGCCGGATCGAGCCGGCCGCATTCGCGGTAGGCGACGGCGAACCCGTATCCCTTGAGAGCGGCGGAGTCTCCGCGGGCCATGTTGATCCCGACCGGAACCAGGTTGAGCCCGATGACGGCGATGATGGAACCGACCACCACGGGGGGGAAGAGGGTCTTCTTGACCAGGTCGCTCCCCCAGATCCTGATTACCCGGGAAAAAACGATCTTGCCGATCCCGGCGCAGGCCAGGCCGAAGAA
>DAOSXE010000043.1 GCA_035380285.1 bacterium
TCCTTCGGCCACGATCAGCGCGGCGTGACCGCCGTCGAGCGGCAGCAGCGGCAGCAGGTTGAACACCGCGATCGACGTGGAGAACAGGCCGGCGAGCAGCAGCAGTCGGCTCGGGTGCTGGTCGAGCAGCCCGTCGGTGAGCTGCGCCCCGCCGACCGCGGAGACCATGCGCTGCTCGGGGACCTCTCCGTCGGCGACCGCCGCGAACCCTCCTCCGATCTTGCGGATCTTGACCACCGCTTCAACCATGTCCTCGTTGTTGGTCCCGACCACGATGATGTTGTGCGAATCGTGGGCGACCGAAGACGCCACCGCTCCCCGTTTCAACCCGAAACCGGTGACCAGGCCCAGCCCCAGGTTGCCCGAGGCGCTGTGGCGCTCGACCACGGCCAGCTTGAGGATGTCGCGTTCGGGATCGGCCACCACCTTCCCCTCCTCGACCCGGGGAGGAAGAAGAACTTCTTCGGTCACGATCTGCTCGGGGATCATCCGGATCACCCGGCACAGGTCTCCCCGGGCCTGGATATCGAAGAGCTCGGGGAACAGCCATTGGATGTTGACGGACCCGCGGATGGAGAGCTTGCGGACCTGCTGGGGAAGTTGATAGACCGGCTTGCCCTCCGCGGCCACCAGGCGCCCGTTCTTGTAAACGCTGCAGACGTTGAAATCGGCCAGGTTGTCCACGACGGCGATGTCGGCGGCGTACCCGGGGGCGATCGCGCCGGTCTTCTTCAAGCCGAAGTAGAGGGCGGGGTTGATGGTGGCCATCCGTACCGCCCAAACCGGGTCCAGCCCGAGGCGGATGGCCTTGCGGACGGCGAAGTCGATGTGGCCTTCCCCCAGGAGGTTTGGGGGGTTGCGGTCGTCGGTGCAGAGGCAGCAGCGGGAGACGTTTTCCGCCGTCACCAGAGGGAGGAGCGATTCCAGGTTCTTGGCGGTGCCCCCTTCCCTGATCATGATCGTCATTCCCAGGCGCAGTTTCTCCCGGGCTTCCTCCGCCGTGGTGCATTCGTGGTCGGACTCGATTCCCATGGCGATGTACCCGCAGAGGGATGCCCCCGAGAGCCCGGGGGCGTGACCGTCTATTTTCTTGCCCTCGAAGAGCTTGAGCTTGTCCACCACTTCCGGGTCGCAGAAGAGCACCCCGGGGAAATTCATCATCTCCCCCAACCCCAGGATCCACTCCTGCCCGACGTAGGGGAATAGGTCCACCGCCCGCAGCTCGGAGCCGGAAGTCTCCAGATGGGTGGCGGGGACGCAGGAGGGGATCATCACGTAGACGTTGAGCGGCTGGTACTTGCTCGATTGGAGCATGTACCTGATCCCGTCCAGGCCCATGACGTTGGCGATCTCATGGGGGTCGATGACCACCGTGGTCGTGCCCCGGGGGACGACGCAGCGGGCGAATTCGGGGATGGTGACCATCGAAGATTCGATGTGGACGTGGGCGTCGAAGAAACCCGGGCAGACGATCCGGCCCTCCAGATCGACTTCCTCTTCCCCCTTGAAGCCGGATCCGAGGGCCACGATCTTCCCGGAATCGACGACGACGTCGGCGGCGTAGACCTCGCCCGAGAAAACGTTGACCACCTTCCCGTTTCTAAGAATGAGACCGGCGGGGCTTTCCCCTCGGATGATCGACATCAGTCTCTGGCATTTCATCTCGGTCTTGCTTCCTTATTCCCCAGCAAAAAACCCGGTCGAGTCGTCCCTCGCCGGGTCCGTTATGGGCATACCGCGCCGCCGCGGTGGGGATTTCGAGGTTACCCCTTACGTCCCCGCGCCCATGCTAAAGTAATAGCAGCTGCAGTTCCGCGATTTCATAGCCCGTACCGTTTCGCCGGTCAGGTTAGCCATTCCTCCCGCAACTTGGCAAGAAAAAAAAGTTGCCGGCGGCCGCGGGGGCGGGCCGTGAACGAGCGGCGGTCAACTCCAAATTCCCGGAATCGCTTCCCCGCAATCCGGGCAAACTCCGCCACGCAGCCGTTCCGGGTCGGAACGGTACCCGAGGCGTTCGATCAAAACCTTCCCGCAGGAGGGGCAGAAGGTGTTCTCGCCCTCCTCCCCCGGAACGTTGCCGGTATAGACGAAGCGGAGCCCTTCTTCCCGTCCGATCTCCCGCGCCCGGCGCAGGATTTCCGGGGTGGTGGGCGGAGCGTCGGTCAGGCGGTAGGTGGGGAAAAAGGCGCTCAGGTGCCAGGGCAGCCCGGGATCGAGGCCGGCCAGGTAACGGGCCAGTTCGCGCAGGCGGGCGGTGTCGTCGTTGTAGCCGGGAATGATCAGGGTGGTGACTTCGATCCAGACCCCCCGCTCCTTGAGGCGGGCGATGGTGTCCAGGACCGGCGCCAGCCGGGCGCCGCACACTTCCCGGTAAAAATCGTCGTCGAAGGCCTTGAGATCGATATTGGCGCCGTCCAGCCAGGTCGAGGCTTCGTCGGCGGCTTCGGGCGACATGTACCCGTTGCTGACGAAGAGGTTGCGCAGGCCGGCCGCGCGGGCGCGCAGGGCGATGTCCCGGGCGTATTCGTAGAAAACGGTGGGTTCGCTGTAGGTGTAGGCGATCGAGGCGCAGCCGCCGTCACGGGCGGCGGCGACGACCGCCTCCGGCGCCACTTCCCTGCCCGGGACGGGCGCGGCGGGGTCCGGCTGGGAGAGGGAGGCGTTCTGGCAGTGCCGGCAGGTCATGTTGCAGCCCACGGTAGCCACGGAAAAAGCCGCGCTCCCGGGGAGAACATGAAAAAACGGCTTTTTCTCGATGGGGTCGATATGGGCGGCGGCCAAGCGGCCGTAGGAGAGCGCCTCCAGGCGCCCGGAGCGGTTTTCCCGGACCCGGCAGAGGCCGCGGCGGCCCGCGGGGATGCGGCAGCGGTGCGCGCAGAGCCCGCAGACGACCGCGGCACCGCCGTCGGCCCGGTAGAACATCGCTTCGTGCATGGGATTCGGTCTCATCGGCGCCGCCCGGAACGGGTCAGGCCCCGAATTTCTCCAGTTTCAAGGCGTTGGCCAGCAGCAGCGGCAGGGCTTCCCGGGCCGGGAACCGCCCCAGGACGCCCCGGGCGCACTCGGCCTCGGTGAAACGCTCGCCCCGATCTCCCCGGATGTACTCCGAACGCAGCAGAAAAGGGTTGGGGTGCCAGCTGTGGGCGGCCAGCGGGCAGGGGGTGGAGTGGTCCCCGGTGACGGCGATCACGTCCGGTTTCAGTTCCAGGATGAGGGGCAGCGCCCGGTCGACTTCCTCGATCACCTTGACCTTGTTGTCGAAATTGCCGTCCTCGCCGTAACTGTCGGTCTTCTTGACGTGGATAAAGAAAAAGTCGAAGCGGCCCCAGTTCCGGCGCAGCACCTCGAACTCGTCGGCCGGCGTCTCCCCCTCCACGGCCAGCAGTTCCATTCCCACCAGGCCGGCCAAGCCCCGGTACATGGGATAGACGGCGATGCAGGCGGGCGTGAGCTTGAAAAGCTCCTCCATCGAGGGGATATGGGGAAGAGAGGCGAATCCCCGCAAGAGGCCGGTGTTGGCCGGATGTTCGTCCTTGAGCGCCTCGTTCATGCGCTCGATGAATTTCCGGGCCGTTTCCGCCGTCAAGGCCGCTTCCGGTGCCAGCGGCTCGGGGTCGAGGCTGCGCCGGCCGAGGATCTGCGGGTCGGTGTCGGCCACCCTCCCGTCCAGCCCCTTCCCCCGGAATACGGCCACGAAACGGTGCTCCTTGACCGTGCGCAGAATCACCTCGATACCGTCGATTTCCCGGATCGCCTCCGAGAGCTTGCGGATCAGGCGCTCGTTCTCGGCGGTGGGGATCCGGCCCGCCCGGCGGTCGGTCAGTTTCCCCTCGGCGTCCATGCTGGCGAAATTCCCCCGGGCGGCGACGTCGGCGGGGCCCAGCTTCATCTCGATACCGGTGGCCTCCAGCACCCCTCTCCCGATCTGGTACCGGATGGGGTCGTAGCCGAACAGGGAGATATGGGCCGGGCCCGAACCCGGCGTGATCCCCGGAGAAATCGGGTCGGTCAGGCCCAGCGACGACTCCCGGGCCAGCCGGTCGAAGTTGGGGGTCGAGGCCGCTTCCAGGGGTGTTTCTCCCTCCCGGCGCAGGTCCCCCACCCCGTCCATGACCAGAAGAACGATCTTGGAGGGAGTGGACCGGGAGAGGGTTTTTATCACCGCTTCGGGTATCATTTCCGTCTCCTTTCGCCGGCGAAAGCCGGCGGCGTTTCGGCGCGGCGCCCGCGCGCGCCCCTTACCGCTGCCGGGTCCAGGTCAGAACGAAGACCGGCGGCAGGTTTTTCAGGATCAGCTGGCCGCGGTGGTGGCGGCCGAAGATCGTATTCATCTTCCTCCGGAAGCCGACCGCCGACGGGAGCAGGTAGGTATGCAGGTACTGGAAGGTCCGGAAGATGCTCCCGGAGACCATCAGGTCCTGGAGGCCGCCGATGATCTCGTCGTACACCCGTTCCCTGACTCCGACGAAGGGGAGGCCGGAGATGATCGCCTTGACCGGTCCCAGCCCCGCGGACGAGCAGAAATTTCCCACGTCCTCGGCGCAGCCGGCTTCGAACCTCAGATCGGGGAAGCGCTTCTCCAGCAGGCGCACGAAGCGGGGTTCGCGTTCGATCCCCAGGTACGACTCCGCCGAGGGAAGCTCCCGGCGGATCCGCTCGGTAAACGCCCCGGTCCCGGGTCCCAGTTCGACGACCGCCTCGCCCGGAGCGAGCACGATCCCGGAGGTCATGGCCGTGGTCAGCGTCCGGGAGCTGGGGGCTATGGCTCCTACGGTCACGGGGTTGCGGAGGAAGAGCTTGAAAAAAGTCAAATGCTGGGTCTGGGCTGCCGTTCTCATCATCGCATGCAGGTTTCCGGTACCGCGGGGCCGGCGCCGGCTCCGCCGGGACATGGTGCTTATAGCCCCCGGGCGCGTATGACCGCAAGCCAAAAATCCCGCTCCCCGCCCCGCCGCTCAACCCAGGGCGACATCGAGAACCATCATGACCGCAAACCCGACCAACGCCCCCATGGTGGCCAGGTCGCCGTTGCCTCCCTGCTGCGATTCGGGGATCAGCTCCTCGACCACGACGAAGATCATGGCGCCGGCGGCGAAGGCCAGAGCGTAGGGCAGCAGGGGCCGCGCGACCAGGACGGCGAAGGCCCCGGCCACGCCGGCCAGGGGTTCGACCACGCCCGAAAGCTGCCCGTACCAGAAACTTTTCAGCCGGGACATCCCTTCCCGGCGCAGGGGCATCGAAACCGCCAGGCCTTCGGGGAAATTCTGGATACCGATCCCCAGGGCCAGCGCCACCGCTCCCGCCAGGGAGGCGGAGGGAAGCGCGTAGCCGACGGCGCCGAAGGCCACGCCGACCGCCAGACCTTCGGGGATGTTGTGAAGGGTGATGGCCAGGACCAGGAGCACGCTGCGGTGCCAGGAAGTTTTGATCCCCTCGGCCTGGGATCGCGGCAGCCCCAGGTGGAGGTGGGGAAGGATCCGGTCCATCGCCCGCAGAAAGGCGCCGCCCAGCAGGAATCCGGCCGTGGCCGGAAGAAACGACCAGGCTCCGTATCCGAGATCCGCGCTCATCTCGATGGACGGAGCCAGCAAACTCCAGAAACTGGCGGCGACCATGACTCCGGCGGCGAACCCCAGCATGGCGTCGAGCAGACGGCGGTTGACGCCCCGCATGAAGAAGACCGTGGCCGCCCCCGCCGCCGTCACTCCCCAGGTGAAGAGCGTGGCCAGAAAAGCGAGCGCGACCGGGTTCATCCCCTCGATGGTTTCGCCGACGGGCAGGTTCATACCCCGATTATCGTTCCATCCGGGGGCGACGGCAAGGACGGAACCGGGCCGGGGGCGGCGGGCATGCGTTCCCGCAGTTGACCGTAGCGGCTAAAGCCGTTATCATTTTTTTATCAATTCAACGCTTCACAAGGAGCGCCGGCGATGAACGTATCGGTATCGTCACTGGTTGTGCTTTTCCTCGCGCTCGGCCTGTCCTCGACCGCCCCGGCGGAAGAAAAACTCCCTCTGGTCTGGGTCGTATCCACCGGAGGGACCATAGCCGAAAAGATAGACCCCGCCACGGGGGCGGCGGTACCGGCCGTTACCGGAGACGCCCTGATCGAAGCGGTTCCGGGGCTGGAAAAGGTGGCGCGGATCGAGGTCTTCGAGCTCTGCGACATCGACAGCTCGCAGATGACCCCGGAGATCTGGCGCAAGCTGGCGCTGAAAGTCGACGAACTGCTGGCCGACCGGGAGACCCGGGGAGTGGTCGTCACCCACGGCACCGACACCATGGCCGAGGGCGCTTTCTTCCTGGAACTGACGGTGACCTCCCGAAAACCCGTCGTTTTCGTGGGGGCCATGCGCAACTCTTCCGACCTCAGCCCGGACGGCCCCGCCAACATCATGAACGCCGTCCGCCAGGTCTGTTCGGACGCCGCCGCCAACTGGGGGGTGACGGTCACCCTCAACGACTACGTCAACAGCGCCTGGCACGTCAAAAAGACCCATTCCACCAACCCCCAGACCTTCGAATCGGGGCCCTACGGATACCTGGGCTGCATCATCATGGACCGGGTCCTGCGTTACCGGGACCAGGGGCGTTACCTCAAGTTCCCCATCCCCGACCGGTTGCCCCGGGTGGACGCGCTCACCACCTTCGCCGGCGACGACGGGTCCCTGGTGCGGGCCGCCGTGGCCGCGGGCGCCCGGGGGCTGGTGGTGGAGGGGGTCGGCTCCGGGAACGTCAACGCCGAGGTCAGGAACGCCGTTAAAGAGGCCCTGGACAAAGGCATCCCGGTGGTCATAACCACCCGGGTCGAGTGGGGGGGAGTATTCCCGGCGTACGGGGACCAGGGCGGAGGGGCCGACCTGGAGAAGATCGGGGCGGTGCTCGGCGGCCAGATCGACACCTTCAAGGCCAGGCTGCTGCTCATGCTGGCGATGGCCCAACCCGACTTCACCCGGGAAAAGCTGAAGGTTTATTGCAACTATTGACCAGCTCGCGGGCCGAACCGGCCGCGGGGGCCGAACTCAAGAAAAACGGAATCGCAACCGGGAGGCGGACCATGGACAGATCGCGCATCGAAAAAAAGTACGAAGCCCTGAGCCCGTTCGAGCTCAAGGACAAGCTCATCTCCATGGCGCAGAACAAGCGCATAAAAATGATGCTCAACGCCGGGAGAGGAAATCCCAACTGGGTGGCGACCCAGCCCCGGGAAGCATATTTTCTCCTGGGTTCGTTCGCCCTGGAGGAGGCCCGCCGGGTCTTCAGCCGCCCCGGACTGGCGGGCGCCCCCGACGCGGCGGGGATGGGCGAGCGTTTCCGGAATTTCTGCGCCATCCGCGCCGAACAGCGGGGGGCCCAGTTTCTCGCCGACGCCTACGCTTACGTCACCGGGCCGCTGGGCCTGGACGGCGATTCCTTCATCGGGGAGATGGTCGACGCCATCCTCGGGGACCACTACCCCACCCCGGACCGGGTCCTGAAGAACACCGAAAAGATCGTGCAGGCCTACCTCAACGTAACCATGTGCGCCGACGATCCCCCGGAAGGGACCATGGACCTTTTCGTCACCGAGGGGGGAACCGCGGCCATGACCTACGTCTTCAACACCCTCAAGGAAAACGGCCTGATCCACCCGGGGGACAAGATCGCCCTGGGCACCCCCATCTTCACCCCCTACCTGGAAATTCCCGTTCTCAACGATTACCAGCTCGTGGTCGTCGACGTCGAACAGGACGAGGACGACAACTGGCAGTATTCCGACAGCGAGTTGGACAAGCTGGCCGATCCCTCGGTCAAGGCCTTTTTCATCGTCAACCCCTCCAACCCCTCCTCGGTGAGCATCGCCGAAGAGTCCCTGGAGAAGCTGGCGAAAATCGTCGAGAAGAAGAACCGGGACCTCATCATCCTCACCGACGACGTCTACGGCACCTTCGTCAACGGCTTCAAGTCGCTGGCGGCCATCGCCCCCAAGAACACCATCCTGGTCTACTCCTACTCCAAGTACTTCGGCGCCACCGGCTGGAGGCTGGGGGTCATCGGAGTCTACCAGGACAACGTCATGGACGAGATGATCGCCCGCCTGCCGGCGGCGAAAAAAGCGGAGCTCGACGAACGCTACAAGACCATTTCCACCGACCCCGCCTCCCTGAAGCTGATCGACCGGATGGTCGCCGACAGCAGGGCGGTGGCGCTCAACCACACCGCCGGCCTTTCCACCCCCCAACAGGCGATGATGGTCCTGTTCTCCCTCCAGGAGCTGCTCGACTGCGACAGCCACCTTTACAAGAAAGAAGCCCAGGACCTGGTCCACGAACGCTACGAGACCCTCTACAGCGCCCTGGGCACGACCGGGACGGAGCTCCCCTGCTACGCCTGCTACTACACCACCATCGATATCCGCAAACTGGCCCGGGAGCGCTACGGGGAAGAATTCGGGGTATGGATGGAGAAAGCCCACGAACCGATCGACTTCGTCTGGAGGCTGGCCCAGGAGAAAGGGATCGTGCTCATGGACGGCGGCGGGTTCGCCGCGCCGGAGATGTCGGTCCGCGTCTCCCTGGCCAACCTCTTCAAAAAGGATTACGAGATGATCGGCAAGGGGATCAGCGAACTGCTCGCCCAGTACCAGAAGGAATGGAAAGCATCCAAATAAGCGCCCGCCGTGGTTGAGGCCCGAACCGCCGGAAGGGGGAACGCTCCGGCCCGGGCATGATGGGAGGTGACCAGATGCACGACGTTATCGGCTCGGTTTTCGGCTTTCTCAGAAGCAACCCGTCCATCCTGCTCTTCGCGGCGCTGGCCGGCGGATACGCTCTGGGAAAGGTCAAATTCGGAAAGACTTTTTCCCTGGGGGCCACGACCAGCGTCCTGCTGACTGCGATCGTCCTGGGAGCGGTCGTCTTCCGCCACCACCACGAGAACCTCGACCTGGGCCTGATCAAAACCGTCTCCTTCGGGTTTTTCATCTTCGCCATCGGCTATAAGGTCGGACCCGATTTCATCGGCGGCCTCAAGCGCGGAGGGGTCAAGTACGTGGGAGTCGCGGTCTTCTTCTGCGTGGCCGCGCTCCTATGCGCCCTCCTCCTGGCCAAGGCGTTCGGGCTCAACCGGGGGTACGCCGGCGGGCTGGTGGGTGGAGCCCTCACCCAGTCCTCGGTCATCGGGACGGCGGACGGCGCCATTCAGCATCTAAAAGGAGAACCGCTCACTTCCGAGCTGAACCTGAAATCGGACGTCGCCGTCGCCTACGCCGTCACCTACGTCTTCGGTACCGCCGGGCTGATCATCCTCCTCAAGGTCCTGGGCAAGGTCTGGCGGATCGACCTGCCCGCGGCCGCCAAAAAGGCGGAAGGGGAACTGGGGTCGGTCCGGGCCCAGGATTCGGTGGAAGCCTTCCACTGGTCCAACCTGATCGAGCCCCGCGCCTACCGGGTCGAGGAACCGGGCGTGATCGGGAAAACCGTCCGGGCGATCGAGGACGCCTGCGAGGAGGGAGCCTACCACCAGGGATACGTCTCCATCGACCGGATCAAGCGCGGAGACACCGTGATCGAAGACGTCCCGGGAGACACGGTCCTGGAGAAAGGGGACATCGTCGTCCTCACCGGACTGCGCAGCGCACTCTTCGGCACCTGGCAACGCTTCGGGCCGGAGGTAGACGACGACCTGGTCCGGGAAATGCTGGGAGAGATCCTTCCCATCTGCCTGACCAACAAGGAGCTCAGCGGCGAGACCTTCGACCGGATCTTCCGCGATCACGGCCACGGCTGCTACGTCCGCAGCATCACCCGCCAGGGGCACGAACTGCCCCTGGGCCCGAACCTGAAGCTCTACCGGGGCGACGTCATCAACGTCATCGGCGACCGGCCCGACGTGGAGAGACTGGTCGGGGTCCTCGGTTACGCCGAGCGCCAGACCCAGGTCACCGACCTGGTGATGGTGGGGATCGGGCTGATCCTGGGAACGCTCCTGGGACTGGTGGCCTTCAACGTCGGGGGGGTGCCCATCACCCTGGGAGTGGGCGGGGGCGTGCTCGTATCCGGGCTTTTCTTCGGTTGGCTCCGATCGATCAAGCCCACCTGGGGCTATATCCCCACCCCCACCGTCTGGATCTTCACCGATCTGGGGCTGAACTTTTTCATCGCCTGCGTGGGGATCTCCGCCGGTCCCAAGGCCCTGGAGGCTCTGGAGCAGGCCGGCATCAACATCTTCCTGGCCGGGGTCTGTCTGACCTCCCTCCCCCATCTTCTCACCTGGATCTTCGGCCTCTACCTGCTCAAGCTCAACCCCGTCCTGCTCCTGGGGGCGATGACGGGAGCGGGGACCTGCACCGCGGCCCTGAACTCGGTCAAGGACGACGCCGGGAGCGCGGTCCCCGTAATCGGATACACCGTCCCCTACGCCATCGGCAACGTGCTGCTCACCGTCTGGGGGGCGCTGATCGTCAGTTTAATCTAATAACCGCCCCCCGGGGCCACGGAGGAGAAGAAGATGTCGCTGGAAGTTCCGTTACGGATCATCGAGGAAGCGGGCTACGGAGTCATGGCCACCTGCGCGGGAGGGAAGCCCCGCTGCCGTCCCATGGCCTTCGTGGTCCCCGACGGCGAATTCCGGCTCTGGAGTTCGACGTACGCCGGCAGCGGCAAGGCGAAAGAGCTGCGCGCCGACCCGGCGGTGGAGATCTGCTTTCTCGACGGGGACAAGGTCCAGCTCCGGATCTCCGGGACCGCCGACCTCGACGGCGGCCGGGAGAAGAAAGCGCGGCTGCTCGAACTCAACCCCCGGGTGGCCGGGCATTTTTCCGGCCCCGACGACCCCGACTTCGTCCACATCGAAATCGTCCCGTCCCGGGTGCGCTGGATGCCGCCGGGCTTCGGAGAATACACGGAGGTCTCCCTGACGGAATAGCCGCGGAACGGGAGCTTCAGCCCCACACCTCCGCCAGCGTGGGGTGGGCCCGAATCACGTTCCCGAAGGCTGCCTTCGTCATTCCCGCCGCCAGAGCCGGGACCACCGTTTGGATCGACTCCGTCGCCCCGGCTCCGACGACGGCGGCTCCGAGCAATTTTCCGGAAGCGCGATCGAAGACCAGCTTGGCGAAACCGTCTTCTTCCCCCGCGATCACGGCCTTGGCGTTGGCCTTGAAATAGCGCTTCCGCACCCCCGTCTCGATCCCCGCCGCCTCGGCCGCGGCCTCGGTCAACCCCACCGCCCCTACCTCGGGGAAGGAGAAGACCGTGCGGGGGACCAGATTGTAATCGGGCGCGGAAGCCGCCCCTCCGGCGACGGCGGCGGCCGCCGCCGTCGCCTCGGCCTCGGCCACGTGGGCCAGCATCGGAGAGGGGACGACGTCACCCACGGCGAAGACGCCCGCGACCGCGGTCTCCATCCGCCCGTCGACGGGGACGAACCCGTCGACGGGAACCAGCCCGATCGCCTCCAGGCCCAGGCCCCGTGTGCCGGGGGCCCTCCCCGCCGCCACCAGCACCCGGTCGAACTCCCTCTCGTCCTCCCCTCCCCCGGAGACGCCCAGGACCGCCTTCGCCAAGCCGACGCCCGGCGCCGCCGAGAGGAGCGCGCGGCCGCAAAGGACCTCGATCCCGTTCCCGTCCATCCCCCGGGCCAGGGCCCGGGAAACGTCGGCGTCCTCCCCGGGCAGGATCCGATCCGCGGCCTCGGCCACGACCACCCGGGACCCGAGGGCGGCGTAGAGGGATGCGAACTCGCAGCCGATGTAGCCGCCCCCCGCCACCAGAAGACGGGGGATGGAGGGGAACCGTTCCAGGAGGGCGTCGCTGTCGAGAACGGTTTCCCCGTCCGTCGGGACCCCGGGGAGCTGCGCCGGAGCCGAACCGGCGGCGATGACGACGGCGGCGGCCGCGATGACCGTATCCCCCTGCCCCTCCCGGACGATCCGGAGCCGGCCCGGCTCCGCGAACTCGGCCCGGCCGAAGATCGTTTCCACTCCCGCCGTCTCCAGGGAGCGGGCAAGGCCGGCGCGCAGCCGGTCGACCACGGCCCGGGCCCCGGCGGCCATCCGCGCGGGGTCGGCCGACACCGGGCCGCCGGCCAGACCGAACCGCTCGGCCCGCTCCCAGCCGTGCAGGAGACGAGCCGATTCCAACAGAAACTTGACCGGGATACAGCCCCGGTTGAGGCAGGTCCCGCCCAGGAGCCGGGCTTCGATCAGGCAGACCGATTTTCCCCGGGCCGCCAGCAGCCGGGCCGCCCGGCAGCCCCCGGGCCCTCCCCCGATCACGGCGCAGTCGTAGCTTTTCATCTCCCCCCTTCCCCGGGTCTTTCCCGGCGTCGGCACCAAGGCTAGCGCAGGGGCGCCCGCCCCGCAAGCGGGAAGGGAGGGGCGGAGAGGGAA
>DAOSXE010000044.1 GCA_035380285.1 bacterium
CGGCCGGATCAGACGGCCGGAGTGTCGCTGTCGAGCACTTCCAGCGAGGCCCGGATGTTGCGCTTGGCCGCCATGGCGTTGAGGAGGGTGCGGATGGCGTTGATGGTTCGGCCGTTTTTCCCGATCACGCGCCCGATGTCCTCATGGCGGACCCGCAGTTCGAAAACCACGGTGCTCTCTCCGTCCACCTTGGTGACTTGGACGTTCTCGGGGGCGTCCACGATCGCCTTGGCGATGTATTCTATCAGTTCCTTCATCGTGACCTCCTGTTCCGGGGCATCTCCCGGTTTTCGGGTGTGTTGAGGTGATGCCGGGCTCAGGCCGTGGCCTGGGTAACCTTCAAACGTTTGATGATATCCTTGACCGTCTTGCTCGGCTGGGCCCCCCGGGCCAGCCAGTAGCGGGCTCGCTCGGAATCGATCGTGGTCCGGTCCTGGCCGTGGACGGGGTCGTAACTTCCCAGGATCTCGATAAACTTCCCGTCCCGGGGGCTCCGGTTGTCCGCGACCACGATCCGGTAGGCCGGCTGGTTGCGCCCCCCCACTCTTCTCAACCGTATCACAACTGCCAATTGGCACCTCCCATTTGCGTGTTCATGCGTTTTCCGTTCATTTTTCCGATCTTCGTCATCATCTTCCTGCTGGCGGCGAACTTTTTCAGAAGCTGGTTGACCTCGCGGACCGAAGTCCCGCTTCCCCGGGCGATCCGTTCCCGGCGGCTGCCATTGAGAATCTCCGGGCGGCGGCGCTCCCCGGGGGTCATCGAATCCAGAATGGCTCCCATCCGCCGCAGGCGCTCGTCCCCCCCTTCGACCTTGGGCATTCCCGCCGGAAGCATCCCTTCCAGCGCCCGCCACGACCCCAGTTTTTTAAATCGGAACAGCTGCCGTCTGAAATCCTCCAAATCGAAGTCCGCCTTCCTCAGTTTTTTTTCCAGGCGGCGGGATTCTTCGTCGTCGAACAGTTCCTGGGCCCGGTTCACCAGCCCCACCACATCACCCATTCCCAGTATCCGGGAGGCCATCCCCCCGGGATCGAAGGGGGCCAGATCCTCCATGCCCTCCCCCACGCCCGCGAATTTGACGGGTTTTCCCGTAACCGCCAGCATGGAGATGGCGGCGCCCCCGCGGGCGTCGCCGTCCAGCTTGGTCAGAATCGACCCCTCGATACCGATGCGGCGGTCGAACTCCCCGGCGGCGTTGACGGCGTCCTGCCCGGTCATGGCGTCCAGGACCAGCAGGGTCTGGCAAGGGCGCACGCGCCGCTTGAGTTCGTCCAGTTCTTCCATCAGCTCCGAGTCGATATGCAACCGCCCGGAGGTGTCAAGGATCACCATATCCAACCCTTTAATCCGCGCATACTCTATAGCATCGAGGGCGTTTTTCAAAGGAGAAACTCCCTCTCCGGAAGCGACTTCCACCCCGGCCCGTTCCCCCAGGATCCTCAGCTGGTCGACCGCCGCCGGACGCGTCAGATCGGCGGCCGCCAACAGCGGGCGGCGCCCCTGCTTGTACAGGCGCAGGGCCAGTTTGGCGGCGGTGGTGGTCTTTCCCGAGCCCTGAAGCCCGATCAGCATCACCACCGCCGGCGAGCCGGAAAGGGCCAGGGCGGAGTCGGAGGAAGTCATGATCTCCACCAGCCGCTCGTGGACGCACTTGACGAACTGCTGTCCCGGCTTGATGCTGGAGAGAACTTCGCGGCCCAGGGAATCTTCCCGGACCTCGTCCACCAGCCGTTTGACCACCCGATAGTTGACGTCCGCCTCCAGCAGCGCCAGCCGAACCGCGCGCAGGGAGTCGGAGATGTTCTTCTCGCTCAAACGGCCGACGCCCCGAACCGAGCGGAAGATATCCTGAAACTTGCTGGAAATGCTCTCGAACATACGGAACGCCATCCCTGAGGGGAAGGAGGCTACCGCCGAACCGGGGACCTGGCAACCGGTTTTTCGGAGAAGAGCGACGGGAACGCGGGCCGTTCCAGGCTCCCTCGGTCAATCCGGGCGGCGGCTGATCTCCGCGCCCAGGCTCCGGAGTTTTCCGACCATGTCGGCATACCCTCGGTCCAGGTGATAGACCCGGCGGATAACGGTCTCCCCGCGGGCGGCGAGGGCCGCCAGGACCAGAGCCGCCGACGCCCGGAGATCGGAGGCCATGACCGGGGCCCCGGAAAGCCGCTCCACCCCCCGGACCACCGCCGTCGGGCCCTCGACGGTGACGGCGGCGCCCATGCGGTTGAGTTCGGGAACGTGCATGAAGCGTTCCGGGAAGACGGTCTCGGTGACGGTGGCGGTCCCTTCGGCCAGGGCCAGGAGCACCATGATCTGGGCCTGCATGTCGGTGGGAAACCCGGGAAAGGGGTGGGTGACGACGTCGACCGGCTTCAGCCCCGAGGCCCGGGTCACCCTGATCCCGTCCGGAAGCGTTTCCCACGAAACTCCCATCTTTTCCAGGACTTCGAGAAGGGACCGCAGCTGTTCGGCCCGGGCGTCGCGAACCGTTACCTCGCCCCCGGCCAAGGCGCCCGCCACCAGGTAGGTGCCGGCTTCGATCCGGTCGGGGATAACCCGGTAATGGGCGGGGACGAGGCCGTCCACCCCTTGTATCCTGATTTCGGGAGTGCCGGCGCCGCTGATGACCGCTCCCATGGCCGAGAGAAAACCGGCGGTATCGGACACCTCCGGCTCCATGGCGGCGTTGGAGATCACCGTCTCCCCCCGGGAACGGACCGCGGCCAGCATCAGGTTGAGAGTCGCCCCCACGCTCGATCCGTGGCGCCCCTCGAGCAGGACTTCCCCTCCCGGCAGCGGACCGGAGGCTTCGATGTAGCCGCGGTCGACCCCGATCCTGGCTCCGAGGGCGGCCAAGCCCCGGATATGCAGATCGACCGGGCGGGGACCGATCACGCACCCACCCGGAAGCGATACCCGGGCGCGGCCGAGCCGTCCCAGCAACGCCCCCAGGACCAGGATCGAGGCTCTCATTTTCCTGACCTGGTCGTAGGGAGCGACGTGGGAACCGATCCGGGAAGCGTCGAGTTCGAGCACCCCGTCGCCGACGAAGCCGCCCTCGACCCCCAATCCCCGCAGGATCCCGAGCATCGCCTCCACGTCCCGGAGACGGGGCACGTTTTCGATCACGGAACGGCCGGGGGCGAGCAGGGCGGCGGCCATGATGGGCAATACCGCGTTTTTCGCTCCTCCCGCCCCGACTTCCCCCCTCAGCGTTCTCCCTCCGACGACTTCTATCCTCTCGAGCACGGCGCCGTCTCCCTTCCGGTTTCCGTCAACGGTTACGATAATGAAGGAACGGACCGGAGATGACAAGACGCGCTTCGACGCGCGCCGCGCTCACCCCCGGCGCCGGGCCCGCACCACCCGGTCCCGGCCGGCCAGATCCGGCACGACCGACACTTCCGCCATCTCCGGAAGAGACCGGAATAGATCGGCGGCGGCTGGGCCCTGCCCGGACCCGATCTCGATCAGGCAGCACCCGCCCGGAGCCAGATATCCGCAGACCCCGGCGGCCAGGCGGCGGATGACCGCCAAACCGTCACCGCCGCCCCGCAGGGCCAGGGCCGGCTCGTATTCCCGTATCTCGGGAGCCAGTTGGCCCCATTCGTCGTCGGCTACGTAGGGGGGGTTGGAAAGGACGAGGTCGAAACCGTGCCCCGCGTACTCCGTCCAGGGGGCGAACAGGTCCCCGCAGCGGATCTCGACCCGGTCCTCCAATCCCAGGAGCCCGGCGTTCTGGCGGGCCAGGGCCACCGCCCCGGGATCGAGATCGGAGGCGAAGACGCGCCCGGAAGAAGCGGCGGCCAGGGCCAGGGCCACCGCCCCGCCGCCGCAGCCGACGTCGAGGGCGGTGAAGGCGCGGTCTCCCCCCGCATTCAGCCCCTCTTCGACCAGGAGCTCGGTCTCGGGGCGGGGGACGAGCGCCCGGCCGTCGACCTTGAGCACGATTTCATGGAACCCCCATTCCCCCAACAGATACGCCAGGGGGCAGCGGGCCGCCCGCGCCGAAACCAACCGGGCGAATTCCCGGGCCTGAGCCGCGGTCGGGAGCCGGTCGGAGCCCACGCCCAGGAGCCAGGGGTCCCGGCCCGTGACCGCGCCCAGAAGCAGGCGGGCGTCGCGCGCGGGGTCCTCGACTCCGGCGGCGGCGAGCACGCTCCCGGCCGCGGCCAGAACCTCCCGCACCGTAGCGGGGCCCGAACCTGAAGAGGTCGGTATCAAGGCCGTCCGGAAGCCGGTCCGGTCAGCCGCCGGAGACGGTCGGCGGCGGCGGAGCGCTCCACCAGCTCGTCGAGGTCCCCGTCGAGAACCTCCTCCAACCGGTAGGTGGAAAAGTTGATCCGATGGTCGGTCACCCGGTTCTGAGGGTAGTTGTAGGTCCTGATCTTTTCGCTGCGGTCGCCGGTCTTGATCTGTTCCTTGCGGGCGGCGGCCTGTTCCGCTTCCCGTTCGGCGCGCATCTTTTCGTACAACCGCGCCCGCAGGACCTTGAGGGCGCTGGCCTTGTTCTTGTGCTGGGATTTCTCGTCCTGACAGGAGACGACGATGCCGGTGGGGACATGGGTGATCCGGACGGCGGAGTCGGTCGTATTCACGCTCTGGCCGCCGGGACCCGATGACCGGTAGACGTCGACGCGGATATCGGCGGGATCGATCCTGACCTCGACTTCTTCGGCCTCCGGGAGGACGGCCACGGTCGCGGCCGAGGTGTGGATGCGCCCCTGGGATTCGGTCTCGGGAACCCGTTGAACCCGATGGACGCCGCTTTCGTACCGGAAGACCCCGAAAGCCCGGGGACCCGTGATCTGGAAAACGACTTCCTTCACCCCGCCCCCGGCGGCGGGGTGGGTGTCGAGCGCCCGGTGGCAAAGCCCCTTCCGTTCCGCGTAGCGGGCGTACATCCGGTAGAGATCGGCGGCGAAAAGCGCGGCTTCCTCGCCGCCCGTCCCCGCCCGGATCTCGACGATGATATCCCGTTCCGCCTGCTCGTCGGCGGGGAGAAGAAGCTCCTCGAATTCGGCGCCCCAGGAGGCCGCGGCCGCCTCCAGGCGGGGGATTTCGGCCGAAACCATTTCCAGGAACTCGGGATCGTCGGCGCCTTCCTCCAGGATCGCCCGGCTGTCGGCCAGGTCCCGGCGGGCCTTGGCGTGCTCCCGTTCCGCTTCCAGGAGCTTTTCCAACCGGGAAAGCTCCCGGCCCAGGTCCCGGCAGGAATTCTGGTTGCGGACGACGGCGGGGTCGGAGAGCAGCTTTCGGACTTCCTCCAGGCGTTCCCGGGCCTCGCGGAGGCGGCGTTCGGCCGCGGCCAGGAAATCTCCCCCTTCTTCGGCGCGGGCTCGGCTGGCGTCAAGCGGCGTCATGGGGCGGATGCAAGGAATGACAGCGCCGGCGGCTGAGAGCGTCGGTCAGCGCAGCCCGTACTTTTTCTTGAATTTTTCGACCCGGCCTTCGGTATCGACGTAACGCTGTTTGCCGGTGAAAAACGGATGGCACTGCGAACATACCCCGACCTTGATGTTGGGCTTGGTCGAACGGGTATGGATGGTGTTGCCGCAGGCGCAGACGATCGTCGTTTCTTCGTATTCCGGGTGTATCCCTTTTTTCATCCCGTACCTCTCCCTGGTTCTCGTATCCATGCCGGGGCAGAAGTCTATCCCCCGGAGGCGTTTTTGCAAGAGTTTTCCGCCGCTCAGGTTTTGAGCGACATCAGGAATTCGGCGTTGGTCCCGGTTTTTTTCAGTTTCTCGATGAGAAGCTCCATGGCCTCGGTGGGAGTCTTCATTCCGCTCAAGGCCTTGCGCAGAATCCAGACCCGCTTGAGTTCGTCGGGGTGAAGGAGCAGTTCCTCCTTCCTCGTCCCCGACTTTTCGAGGTTGATGGCGGGGAAGATCCGGCGGTCCGAGAGGCGCCGGTCCAGGTTCAGCTCCATGTTCCCGGTGCCCTTGAACTCCTCGAAGATGACATCGTCCATCTTCGATCCGGTCTCGATCAGAGCCGTGGCCAGGATGGTGAGGCTCCCCCCGCCCTCGAGGTTGCGGGCGGCGCCGAAGAACTTCTTGGGCTTGGTCAGGGCGGTCGCTTCCAAACCGCCCGAAAGAACCTTGCCGCTGTGGGGTTGCAGCGTGTTGTAGGCCCGGGCGAGACGGGTGATGCTGTCCAGGAGGATCACCACGTCGTGGCCGTGTTCCACCAGCCGCTTGGCCTTGTCGATGACGATTTCAGCCACCCGGACATGCCGGTCCGGGGTTTCGTCGAAGGTGGAGCTGACCACCTCCGCCGCCTTGACGCTCCGTTCGAAGTCCGTCACTTCCTCCGGGCGCTCGTCGATGAGGAGAACGATCATCTTGACCTCGGGGTTGTTGGCCAAGATGGAGTTGGCGAGACTCTTGAGGAGCATGGTCTTCCCGGTCCGGGGAGCGGCCACGATCAAACCGCGCTGGCCCTTCCCCACGGGAGTGAGGATATCCATGACCCGCATGGAGATGTCGCTCCCGTCGCCCTCGAGGTTGAACCGTTCGTCCGGGTAGAGCGGGGTGAGGTTGTCGAAAGCGGTCTTGTTCTTGGATATTTCCGGCGCCTCGTAGTTGATCGCTTCCACCCGCAGGAGGGCGAAGTACCGCTCGCGCTCCCGGGGCTGACGGATCTGCCCGGAGACGGTATCGCCGTTGCGCAGATCGAACTTGCGGATCTGGGATGGGGAAACGTAGATATCCTCGGAGCAGGCCATGTAGTTGTAGAGGGGAGAGCGCAGGAAGCCGTAACCGTCGGGGAGAATTTCCAGGACGCCTTCGCCGAACATCAAGCCGTTCTGCTCGGCCTGGGTTCGCAGGATTTCGAAGATCATCTGGGGCTTCTTCAGCCCCCGGGTGGTGATTCCGAACGTCCTGGCCATGGCCATCAGATCGGGCACCGTCATCTGCTGCAGTTGGACGATGTCCATCCCCCCGTCCTGGGGGTGGTCGGAATGCCGGGGACGGCCGCGGCGGGCGGAGCGGCGGGGGGCGGCGTCGGCGGGTTCGGATTCCCCCGGAGGCGGTGCCGGCTCGGAGCCGGGACGGGAACGGCCGCGGCGCGGGCGGCGGCCGGCCGGGCGGCCGCCGCCGCGGGAAGACCCGGACGGCGCCTCTTCGTTTCCGGGCTGGGGCTCTTCCGGATAGGCGCCGTCGTCCTCGGGCGCGAATTCCCCGGAATCGCCGTTGTCGTCGTCGATGGGGGGAACGGCCTCGTCGGCGGGCGCCTCGAACCGTTCCTCCCGCTCGGGTCTGATTTCCTCGTTCATCCTCAACCTCCTTGGGTTATCTCTCTGAAAATAGCTTGTACCTGCCGGACGGTTTCCTCGCGGGTCCCCCCGTTGTCGACCACGTACCGCGCCCGGGCGGCCTTGGCCGACGGGTCGAGCTGGTTCCGGCGCCGGGCCTCGATCTCGCGGAGACTCAACCCCCGGGAACTCCCGACTCGCTCGGCGGCGGCGGCGTCCGGGGCGGTCACCGCCACCACGCAATCGAAAAGGTCCTGCGCCCCGGCTTCGTAAAGCAGGGGAACCTCTCCCACCCTCACCTCCGGCCCCGACGCCAGCTCCCGTTCCATGATCGAGAGCACCCGGGGATGGAGGATGCGGTTGAGTTTTTCCAGTTCGCCCTCCCGTCCGAAGACCTTTTCGGCCAGGGCGCGCCGGTCGATCTCCCCCCCTTCACCGACGATGCCGGGGCCGAACTCCCTCGCCACCGCCGCGTATTCGGCGGTTCCCGGGCGCAGCAGCCGGCGGGCGACGGCATCGGCGTCGACCACCTTGGCCCCCAGGCTCCCGAAGATCGCGGCCACCGTGCTTTTGCCCACACCGAAACCGCCGGTTATGCCCACTCTGACCGCGCGTTCGCTCATCGGACTCAACCCTCGACCCGGTAGGCCGCCATCTCCCCCCATGTCGACCCCGTCTTGAAATCGACCAGGATCGGCACCCTCAGGGAGACCACCTTTTCCATGCAGTCCCGGATCACCCGGGCGGCGGCGACGGTTTCGCTCCGGGGGCATTCCAGGAGCAGTTCGTCGTGAATCTGCAGGAGCATTTTCCAGGCGGCGCCGTCGTCGCGGATGCGCCGGAAAAGTTCCACCATCGCCTTCTTGATGATGTCCGCGGCCGAACCCTGGATGGGAGCGTTCATCGCCGCCCGCTCGCCGAACGCCCGTTCCATCGGGCGCTGGCTCTTCAATTCGGGAAGGTAGCGGCGACGGTGGAAGATGGTGGAGACGTAGCCCGATCGGCAGGCCTCGGCGATGACCCGGTCGTAGTAGCTCTTGACTCCGGGGTAACGCTCGAAATAGGCGCGGATGAAGTCCTCGGCCTCCCCGCGGGATATGCCCAGCTCCCGCGAGAGCCGGGAAGCGCCCATGCCGTAGATAATGCCGAAATTCACGGTCTTGGCCCGGCGGCGTTCGTCGGGGCTGACCCGGCCGATGGGAACTCCGAAGATGAGGGAAGCGGTGAAGGCGTGAATATCCAACCCCTGTTCGAAGGCCTCGATCATTCTGGATTCGTCGGAGAGGTGGGCGAGGAGGCGAAGTTCGATCTGGGAATAGTCGGCGGCAACCAAGGTCCAGTCCGCCGCCCGGGCACGGAAAGCTTCGCGGATCCGGCGGCCCTCCTCGCTGCGCACCGGGATATTCTGCAGGTTGGGGTTGGAGCTGGAAATCCTGCCCGTGGCCGTGACCGCCTGGTGAAAGGTGGTGTGCACCCGGCCGTCGGCGGCGATCAGCGCGGGGAGAGCGTCGACGTAGGTCGATTTCAACTTGAAGTATTGGCGGTATTCCAGGAGCAGGCGCGGCAGTTCGTGATCTTCCGCCAGTTTTTCCAGAACCCCGACGTCGGTGGAATAGCCGGTTTTGGTTTTCTTGGCGGGCGCCAGCCCCAGCTTATCGAAAAGAACGCGCCGAAGCTGGACGGGACTGTTGAGGTTGAAGGTCTCCCCGGCCAGGTCGTACATGCGGGCGGAGAGTTCGTCGAGCTTCTCGCCGAATTCTACCGAGAGCAGTTTCAAGCGGGCCCGGTCGACGGCGACCCCGGTATCCTCCATGGCGGCCAGAACCCGGCTCACCGGCAGCTCCAGGTCGAGGAGCAGGCTCAGGAGCTTCTTCTCCTCCAGTTCCGGCAAGAGTTCCGCCCGCAGGCGCTCCACGGCCCGCGCCTGGCGGCCGAGAAAGCCGGAGGAGCCCGGATCCCCCGAGTCCAGTTTCCAGTCGAGATATTCCCAGCACAGGGTCTCCAGCGAATGCTCGGGCCGGGCGGGGCGCAGGAGGTAGGAAGCGAGCAGGGTATCGAACTGGAGCGGCCCCGGTGCGATCCCCTCGCTTTCCAGGAGATGGACCGCGGCCTTGCCGTCGTGCACGGACCGGCGCAAGCCGGGCGCGGTGAAGAGCGGGGCCAGCGCTTCCAGCTTCCGGGAGCGGAAGGCGTCGGCGTTCAATTCCACCACCGCGACCCGGTCGCCGGCGGCGAAAGCCAGCGCCGAGACCCCGCCTTCGGGCCGGGCGCGGCAGGAAAACGAAAACGTACCTCCCTCGGCCAGCTCAGCGGCCAAAGCGGCGACAGCCCGGGGCGACTCGACTTCTTCCCAGACGCATTCCTCGGCCGCGCCCGTATCCAGCTTGCGGGCCAGCCCCTTGAGTTCCAGGCGCCGGTAGAGCGGCCCCAGTACTTCGGGGTCGGGCTCTTTCCGGACCAGATCGCCGATCTCCACGGAGAGGGGGACGTCGTCCTTCAGTCCTACCAGAACCCGGGCGCGGCGCGCCTGGTCGGCGTACCGCAGCAGGTTTTCCCGGAGAACGTTCCCGGAAACCTCTTCGGCATGGGCCAGAACTCCTTCCAGGTCCCCGTACTCCTCGAGCAGGGCCGCCGCCGTCTTCTTCCCCACCTTGGGAATCCCGGGAATATTGTCGGAGGCATCCCCGGTCAAAGCCAGGAAGTCGGCCAGGCGCTCGGGGCGGACGCCGTAACGTTCCCGTACTCCCTCGGGGTCGTAGGGTTCCTCTTCCCGATGAGGCGAGGCCACGCACACCCCCTCCCCCACCAGCTGCAGCAGATCCTTATCCGCGGAAAGAACGACCGTCTCCAGCCCCGATTCGCGGGCCCGGCGAACCAGGGTGGCGATGATGTCGTCGGCCTCGTACCCCGCGACCTCGAGCCAGGGAATCCTCAAACCCCGCACCACGTCTTTGATCAGGGGAATCTGTTCCCGCAGCTCCGGCGGCATGGGCTTGCGGGTAGCCTTGTATTCGGGGTACGCCCGGTGACGGAAGTTTTTCCCCCCGGCGTCTCCGGCGATGGCCAGGTAGTCGGGGCGGTGGTCCTCAAGGCCCTTGGCCAGCATGCTCGCGAACCCCTGGACGGCGTTGGTCGGGATCCCGGTGGAGGTGGAGAGCGGGGGAATGGCGTGGAAAGCCCGGTAGGCCTGGGAAAGGGCGTCGACTATCAGCAGTTTCTTCATCTTGTGCGCGGGATACGACGGTTGGAGGCCGCGGCGCGGGAAGGCGCCGAAGGCCGCTGCGCTGTTGGAAGCCTCGTCTTCCTGATGGAAAATCCTACGGGGAATACGCACGCGGGCGCCCTCCCCGGCATCGGGTCGGACCGCCCTTACGCTGGGGGCACGTTACCAGCCGGACTCCGAGGCGTCAACAGCAAATTGGAAACGGCTACACCTGCCCGAGAACGGCGTAGGCGATGTTGGTGGCCCCGGAGTTGACCCGGCGCAGACCGGCCAGCAGCCCCATGTGCAGCGTACTGGTCTCCACCGATTCGCTCATGCCCTTGCGCAGCCGCTCGAAATGCTCCTTGGTGTATTCTTTCTCCATCCTGACCATGGCCGGCTTGGTCTGGGCGATCTGCTCGGCCAACGCCCGGTCGTTCTCCTTGAAGGCGGCGGTCGCCTCTCTCAGGTTATGAGCCACTTTGCCGGCGTATTCCTGGAGCTGTTCCCAGCCTTCGGGCGAGAAGAAAAGGTTGCGGGCGATGAAGGTGTGGGCCAGGGGTAAGATGTCCTGGCTGATCACCCGGCCCAGCTGCAGATACTCGTTGGAGATGTTGATGAGCATGACGGCGGTCTGGTTGACGTCGGGCCCGAGTTGTTCCCCGCCGATCTCCGCCAGGTAGGGGCGGATCGCCGATTCCAGGATTTCGATCTTCTGGAAATCGGCGCAGAGCCCGTCGACGAAATTCTGGTCCTTGCGCCGGAAGGCTTCGATGACGTTGTCGGACATGTTGACGGCGATATCGGCCAGGCGCTCGATCTCTTTCTTGGTCTGGGCCAGGGCCAGGGCGGGGGTCCGGGTGAGGTCGGAAGCCAGGTAGAGCGGGCCGAACACCGCTTCCTTCTCCTTGCGGTCGGGGAGGATCTTCATGATCAGGATCCCGAAAAATTGGGTGAAGGGCAGAAAGAGCAGGGCCATGGCCACGTTGAAGATGGTGTGGGCATTGGCGATCTGGCGGTTGATGGAACCGCCGATGGAGGCGACGGCGGAAGCCAGGGGGGTGAGGAGAAACATGAAGATGATAACCCCGCAGATCTTGAACATGGTGTGGGCCAGGGCCACCCGCTTGGCGTTGCGTGAAGTTCCGAACG
>DAOSXE010000045.1 GCA_035380285.1 bacterium
AATTCTCTGTGACCTCGGTGATCTCTGTGGTTCAATTCCCTCCCTTCCTGAACCCCGAACCCTCTCTTCCCGCCGGGGGGACTAAAAAGCCGCTGTCAAATCGCCGGCGCCGGCGGTATCCTTCCTTCCGAGCCGCTTCGCCGGGCCGGCGGCCGCGGCGGCGGAAACCCGAACCGGGGAGAAAAACATCGTGAAAACCTCGATATGGCTGGGGGCGATCCTGGCGCTGGCCGCCTGGGCCCGCGCGGACGAGATCGAAACGCCTCATATCACCGTGTATGGAACCGCGGAAACCCGGGTGGTTCCCGACCTCATGATCTGGTCGGTTTCGGTCAAGACCACCGACCTCAAGCTCGACCGGGCCGCGGCCGGAAACGCGGAAGCGGTCAAGGCGGTCCTGTCGCTTCTGGCCGACAACGGCGTGGAGGCGGAGGACGTCCAGACCGCGGGAATGGAGTTCGGAGTGAACTGGGTCCAGCGGAACCGGGAGTCGGTCAAGGAAGGTTACTACGCTTATACCGGGGTTTCGTTCCGTTCTTCCGACCTTTCCCGCTACGCCGCCCTCTGGCTGGGCTTGGCGGTGCTGCCCGGGGTCTCCGTCGAAGACGTCTCCTACGACCATACCGACCGGATCGGCTTGCAGAACTCCACCCGGGAAGAAGCGGTCCGCCGGGCGAAGACGAAAGCGGCCGACCTTGCCGCCATCCTCGGCTCCTCCCTGGGGGAACCGTTGCTGGTGGAGGAAGACCTTTCCGCGGCCGAGGGCTGGCGTTCCACCAGCCGGCTCATGGTCCAGAATTCGATCGAGCTGAGCGGGGCCGGGTCTGCCGGCGACGGCCTGGCCGTGGGAAGGATCGTCATCCGGCAGCGGGTCAGGACCGTCTTCCGGCTGGTCTCCCCCGCGCCTTAAAGCCGCGGATACGGTTTTCTTTCGACATAATTTCGAGCTACACTAACCATTTACGATCCAGCAACGGAGGTAGGGGATGTCCCAGGAACTGCGGCAGAAGCTTCAGGACGTGGCCGAGCGTTACTCGAGAATGCGAGGTTATCTTTGACCTGGAGGAACGCGAACGCCGGCTGGCCGAGATCGAGGAGCTGATGTCCCGGCCCGGTTTCTGGGACCGCCAGGAACAGGCCCAGGAACTGGTCCAGGAACTCAAGGGGTTGCGGGCGGTGATCGAGCCCTGGCGGGAGGTGGAGAAGGATCTGCGCGACTTTTCCGAGATGCTGGAACTGGCGGAAGGCGACGAGGACCTGGAGGCGGAACTTTCCTCCGAGTTCGCGGTTCTGGAGAGGAAGGTGGACGAGATCGAATTCCGGCGCATGCTCTCCGAACCCCATGACGGCAATAACGCCATCTTCAGCGTCCAGGCCGGGGCCGGGGGCACCGAGTCCTGCGACTGGGCCGAAATGCTCTGGAGGATGTACGGCCGCTGGGCCGAAAACCGAGGGTACGCCGTGGAGGTTCTCAGTTCCACCCCCGGCGACGAGGCCGGGCTCAAGAGCTTGACCGCCCTGATCAAGGGCCGTTACGCCTACGGCTACCTCAAGGCCGAACGCGGGGTCCACCGCCTGGTCCGGATCTCCCCCTTCGACTCCGGCGCCCGGCGCCACACCTCGTTCGCCTCGGTCGACGTGGTTCCCGAGATCGACGACGACATCGAGATCGAGATCGACGAGAAGGACCTGCGCATCGATACCTACCGTTCCAGCGGGGCCGGGGGACAGCACGTCAACAAGACTTCCTCGGCGGTCAGGATCACCCACCTCCCCACCGGGATCGTGGTCGCCTGCCAAAACGAGCGCTCCCAACACAAGAACAAGGCCACGGCCATGAAAATTCTCAAGGCCCGCCTCTACCAGCAAGAGATGGACAAGCGCCGCCGGGAGATGGCCGCCCACCACGACGACCAGCGCGAGATCGCCTGGGGGAGCCAGATCCGGTCCTACGTCTTCCACCCCTACTCCATGGTCAAGGACCTGCGGACCGGGGTGACGGTGGGGAACATTCAGGGGGTGATGGACGGAAACATCGACCCCTTCATCATCGAATACCTGCGGTCGCGCGCCGGGGAGAGCGTCTGAGAGGAGAGGGAACCATGAGCGACGATTTGAAGGAAAACCGCCGGCGCAAGCTCGAGGAACTGCGCGAACTCGGCCTCGATCCCTACGGGGGACGGTTCGACCGCGACGCCGACGCCCGGGACTGCCGCGAACGGTACCGCGAAGAACGCCGGGTCCGGGTGGCCGGCCGGCTCGCCGCCATCCGGGGCCACGGCAAGACCGTCTTCGCCGATCTTTGGGACGAGACCGGCAAGATCCAGATCTACCTGCGCCGCGACCGGTTGGGGGACGAGGTTTTCGAGGTCGTGGAACGTCTCGACCTCGGGGACATCGTGGGGGTGGAAGGCACCCTCTTCACCACCCGCAAGGGGGAGATCAGCGTGATGGTCGAGTCCCTGGCCTTTCTGGCCAAGGCCCTGCTCCCGCTCCCGGAAAAGTGGCACGGGCTCAAGGACGTGGAACAGCGCTACCGCCAGCGCTACCTCGACCTGATCGGCAACGAGGCCGCCCGCGAGATTTTCGCGCGGCGCCACAAGATCGTCCGGGCCATCCGCCTGTTCCTCTGGGAAAAAGGGTTCACGGAAGTCGAAACCCCGATGATGCAGCCCCTGGCCGGCGGCGCGGCCGCCAAGCCCTTCGTCACCCGCTACGAAGCCCTGGACGCTCCCATGTTCCTGCGGATCGCCCCCGAACTCTACCTCAAGCGCCTCCTGGTGGGGGGAATGGGCAAGGTCTTCGAACTCAACCGCAACTTCCGCAACGAAGGGCTTTCCCGGCGCCATAACCCGGAGTTCACCATGCTCGAAATCTACGAGGCCTTCGGGGACTGCCGGTCGATGATGGACTTGATCGAGGAGCTGGTCACGACCGTGGCCGAAGAGGTTTGCGGAACCTTGCGGATAACCCAGCAGGAGAGCGGGGAAACGATCGATCTCTCCCGGCCCTGGCGCCGGGTCGCTTACCGGGACCTGGTCCGGGAATACACCGGCCGGCCGGACTGGTTCGACCTGGGAGCGGAGGAAGCCGCCCGCGAAGCTTCGGCCCGGGGCCTGGAAACCGAACCCGGGCTCTCGGCGCCGGCGGTCACCCACGAACTCTACGAAAAACTGGTCGAGCCGACCTTGATCCAGCCCACCTTCGTCCTCCGGCTGCCGGCGGAGCTGGTGCCCCTGGCCCGGGCCTGCGCCGACGACCCCGGCGTGGTGGACGTTTTCGAGCTGGAAATCAACGGCCAGGAGATCGCCCCCGGCTACTCCGAACTCAACGACCCCGGCGAGCAGCTCCGGCGTTTTCGGGGGCAAGCCGGGGAAGGGGCGGGGAAAGGGGCGATCGATTTCGACTTCATCGAGGCCCTGGAGCACGGGATGCCCCCGGCGGGGGGGATGGGGATCGGGATCGACCGCCTGGTCATGCTGTTGACCGGAGCGCCCAGTATCCGCGAGGTCATTCTTTTCCCCCAACTGCGGCCGCGGCGGGAGGAACCATGATCCGCTACCCGGTCTGGATCAGCTTGCGCTACCTGCGTTTTCGCGGGAACCGCTCGTTCGTCTCCGCCATCACCCTGATCTCGATCGCCGGGGTGGCGGTGGGGGTCATGACCTTGATGGTGGTGATGGCGGTCATGAGCGGGTTCGACCGCCAGCTCAAGGACAAGTTTTTGGGGATCTACGGCCACGTCGTCGTCACCGCCCAGGGAGAGATCCGCGATTATCTGGATCTGGAGGAACGCCTGGAAAAACTGGACGGAGTCGCCGCCACCGCGCCCTCCATCACCGGACAGATCATCGTCCGCACGCACAACCGGGCCCTCGGAGTCAACCTCCGAGGAATCGATCCGGAGGCGGAGGCCCGGGTGGGGAAGCTGGGGGAATACATGATTGAAGGGGAACTCGACCCGGGCGAGAACGGCATCGTCATCGGGTCCCAGCTCGCCGACCTCTACCGGCTTCGCCTCGGCGACCGGGTTCTCCTGGTCAGTCCCTCGGAAGGGCTGACTCCGGGCTCGGTGGCCGGGGGGAGGGAGAAGTTCACCGTCTCCGGCATATTCAAATCGGGCATGGCCCAGTACGACCTGGAGCTGGCCTACGTTTCCCTCGACGCCGCCCGCCGGCTGTTCGGCCTGGGGCCGGGCGTGACCGGGATCAGCCTCAAGGTCGACGACGTCGAACACGCCCATGCCATCCGTAACCGGGTGGCGGCGATGCTGGCGACTCCACCCTACCTGGTCCGCAGCTGGATGGACCTCAACAAGCCGCTTTTCGAGGCGATCCGGGTGGAGAAGAACCTGATGTTCATCATCGTCACCCTGATCATAGTCGTCGCCGCCCTCAACATCGCCAGCACCCTGATCGTCACCGTCAAGGAGAAGACCCGGGCCATCGGGATCTTCAAATCCCTGGGGATGCCGGAACGGGCCATCCGCCGCATCTTCGTCCTCAACGGAATGATCATCGGGCTGTTCGGCATCGTCCTGGGCGTGGCCGGGGGGATCGTCCTCACCGTGAACATCAACCACGTCGCCGACTTTCTGGCCGCCCGCTTCGGCATCCAGGTCTTTCCTCCCGACGTCTACTACTTCGACCGGATCCCGGCCCGTCTCGATCCCCTGGAGACCCTGATCATCGCCGGGGCCGCGCTGCTGATCGCGGTGGCGGCGTCCCTGTACCCCGCCTGGCGGGCGGCGCGCCTGGAACCGGTGGAGGCGTTGCGCTATGAGTGACCGGCTCCCTCTCGAAGTCATGGGGGTCCGCCGCAGCTTCGCCGGCGGCGATCGGGAACTGCCGGTCCTCAAGGGCGTCGACCTGAGCGTGGAGGCGGGGGAGTTCCTGGCCGTGACCGGCCCCTCGGGGGCGGGCAAGTCCACCCTCCTGCACATCATGGGCGGCCTCGACTCCCCCGACTCCGGGCAGGTGCTTCTGGGCGGCGCCGATCTTTACCGGCTTTCCCGCAAGGCCCGGGCCGCGGCCCGGAACCGCCGGATCGGCTTCGTCTTCCAGTTCTTCCACCTTCTCCCCGAGTTCACCGCCCTGGAGAACGTCCTCCTCCCCGCCCTGATCGGCGGCGGCGGCCGGCGCTTCCGCCGGCACGCCCTCGAACTTCTGGAGATGGTCGGCCTGGCCGAGCGCGTCCGCCACTACCCCTCCCAGCTCTCCGGGGGCGAACAGCAGCGGGTGGCGGTGGCCCGGGCCCTGATCAACGAACCCCTGGTGCTGCTGGCCGACGAACCCACCGGCAACGTGGATTCGGCCACCGGGGTCAGGATCATGGAGCTGCTCAAGCGCCTCAACGCCGAACTGCGCCAGGCGACCGTGGTGGTTTCCCACGACCCCGGGGTGGGGAAATGGGCCGACCGGGTGGTGACCATGCGCGACGGCGTCCTGGTCTAGTCGCGCCCCCGCCGGACTCAATACTCACCATGTAGGCATGTAGAACATGGAGAGGGGAAGGGAACTAACCACAGAGGCCACAGAGAACACAGAGAGTTTTGAGAGGATTGAACGCGGACTGAAGATACCCAGCGGCGGACGGTGGGGGCAAGGGGCCTTTCTCCATCGGGAAAATCCTTCGACCATGAAGGACATGAAGTTCATGAAGGGGAGAGGGTTCAGGGTTCGGGGTTCAGGTGGGAAAATTCTCTCTCAATCAGAGTTAATCAGAGTAATCAGGTGCAAAAATTCCCTCTTCGACATCTGTGTCACCTGCCTGCCGCAGGCAGGTCTGTGGACCTCTCCAGAGGGCGTGGTGGTGGGCCTGAACCCTGAACCCCGAACCCTAAAGGGTCCGTAGCGGAGGGGATTTTCTCTATGCTCCATGCTCTCTGCTCTATGCCCTATGCTTCTCACAGGTGCAAGAATCTTTAAGGGACGAGGCGGGGGCCTGAACCCTGAACCCTCTATTCCTCTTCAGGGCCCCGCCACCGCCCGGACATAGCGTTTACCGGTCTTATTGTCGTCGTCAAGGTAGCCGCCGACGTCGAATTGCATTATAAAGGCCCTGGCGGTGCTCCCCTTCATGGTGGTGGAACTCCAGTACCAGTCGTTTTTGGTGTTGGGGAAATAGGCGGTGTCGATGGAGGGGTAGGTGGTGCCGTAGTCGGCGATGGTCTGCAGCTCCCGGGCGTTGGCCAGGCGCCAGTCCGAGCTTCCGGCGAAGTTGAGGTTCTGGCACCAGGCCACGGCGGCGGCCCAGTCGGTCTCGGCCCCGAAGCAGCAGCCGGCCTGGTTGCCGTCCGCGGCCCAGATCAGGCCGGTGTTGTTGTCCACGGTGATCTTGGTCCCGCCGATGTCGAAGAGGTCGAAGCCGAAAGGAGCCCCGGCCTCGTAATAGCCGTCGTCCCCGGTCCGGTAGGCCGTGGTCTGGCCGGTGACCGGGATCAGGCACAGCCGGGGGCCGCCGACCTGGCCCGGGGGCAAAGCCTGGTCCCCCGCCGTGCCGTAGTAGAAGCGGGTCAAGCCGCGGAAGCTCCAGAGATTGTTGCCCGGGCGGAAGATCCCGGCCAGGTCGCGGCGCTGGCCGAGCAGATCTCCCGGGACCGCCTGGTCGGCGGAAGTCCCGTAGTAAAAGTGGGTCAGGCCTCGTACCGCCCAGAGCCCGGAAGCCGGGCGGAAGACCGCGGCCCGGTCCCCGCCGCCCCCGTCGTAATTGCCGGGAACGGCGGTATCGCCGGCGCCCCCGAAGTAGATCCGGGTCAGGCCCCGCACCGCCCAGAGCCCGGAAGCCGGGCGGAAGATCGCCGGGTTCCCGGTTCCGTTCCCGTCGAAGTCGGCCCCCCGGGACCCGGGCCGGAGACCGGAGGATTTTCCGGAGCCGCTGCCGGGGTCGGGGCCCCGGACGGCCCGGAGACAGAATGTATCGGTAAGTTTGTTGCCCCAATCGAACGAGCTGTACCTGACGTCGATGGCGAAAGCGAATTCCGGGTGCACGTTGGAGTAGGAAGTGGAGGTCCAGTACCTTTCCTTCTTGGTGTTGGGGAACCAGGCTTCCTCGACGGCGGGATAGGACTCCCCGTAATCGGAGATGGACTCCAGTTCCTTGGCGTTGGGGAGCCGCCAGTCCGAGTAGTCTCCGAAGCTGATGTTGTAGCACCAGTCGATCGCCGCGTTCCAGTCGGTCTGGGCGCCGTAGCAGCAGCCCATCGAGTTCCCGTCCGAAGCCCACATCAGGCCGGTGTTGCGGTCGAGCGTGATCTGATGGCAGCCGTTGATGAAGGTCTGGAAGCAGAAGCCGCTTCCGGCCCGGTAGTAGCCGTCGTCTCCCACCTGATAGGAACTGGTCTGGCCCGTGACCGGGATCTCGCCTCGGGCGGGGACGGCCTTGCCGGGGGAGAGGGCTTCGTCGTTCGTGCCCCCGAAATAGAAACGGGTCACTCCCCGGGCGATCCAGAGGCCGGCGGCGGGACGGAAGATTCCGATCTCCTCGGTCCCGTCGCCGTCGTAATCTCCGACTTGGGGGGAATCGCTCCCCGACCCGAAGTAGACCCGGGTGGTCCCCCGGACGATCCAGAGCCCGGCGGCGGGCCGGAAAACCGCCACCCGGTCCTTGAGTTCGCCGGTAAAATCGCCGGGGACCGGCCGGTCTCCGGCGGCGCCGAAGTATACCCGGGTCACTCCCCGCACCAGCCAGAGACCGTCGCGGAAGACCGCGATGTCGGAGGTGCCGTCGCCGTTGAAATCGGCCGCGGGAAGTGAAGCCGTCAAGAAAAGGAACCCGATGAGCAGGGGGGCAAAAAATCTCATAGAGCCTCCTCGCGGGAGTTTAGTTCAGCGTCGCCGCGACGCGATAATAGTACTCAATCCCGCCCGGGTTCGTCAAAAAAAACCGGGGCCGGGATCAACCGATCTTCCTCAAGATCTCCTCCAACGCCGCCAGGTCCGGAGCCCGGAGCATCGCGGCGAAAGCGCCGGAGGGGATGACGAAGCTTTCTTCGAGGACGGCGAGCAGCCGTTCCCAACTTCGGCCGTAGAGAATGACGGGCTTGCCCGAAATGCGCCCGCTCTTGACCAGGTCCCAAACGAACATGACCTCGGCGACGGTTCCGATCCCCCCGGGGAGGGCGAGGAAGAGGTCGGCGTCCTCGACGAAACGGTCCAGGCGCCGCCCCAGGGTGGAAGCGTGCTCGAACCGGCCGAGGAACCGGTTGGGGGGCGAGGAGAAATAGTCGAGTCCGATCCCCCGCGCGCTTCCCCCGGCTTCCGCGCACCCCCGGGAGACCGCTTCCATGCTCCCCCCGTAGCCTCCGCAGACGAGATCGAACCCGGCCCGGGCGACGGCCGCCCCCGCCCGGACGGCTTCTTCGTATTCCTCGGTCCCTTCGCGCGAGACCGCGCTCCCGAAAACCCCGACGGTCCGGACCCGCGCCGTCATGCTTTCTTCCGCGGTTTCCGCCCCGAAGAGGCGCCGAGCAGCGGTTCCAGCAGTTCCCGGGCGCGCTCGACGTTCTCGACCCCGGTGACGACCAAGTCGCCGTTTCCGTGGACGTGGATGGTGGAAGTCCCGGCCAGCGCCACCAGGACGGCGAGCTTCTCCATCAGCATCGTCCGGCCGTAGACGCTCCGCGCCCGCTCCGCCAGTTCCTTCAGGTCGGGAGGGGCGGGGAGCTTGCCCTGGACGGTGTAGGACGAATCTTCCGCGCAGTACTCCTGCACCGTCAGTTCGAGGGGGGAGTTCAACGCGGGGAACCTCCCTTGCCCAAGCCGGGGGCGATGGCGGCGCGGATTTTTTCCACCGCCCGCGGGGGCTCGGGGGCGTCGTAGATGGCGCGGCCGACGATTTCGAAATCGGCCCCGGCGGCGATGGCGGCGCCGAACCTCCCTCCCTGGGCCCCGATTCCGCAGCAGACGACGGTCAGTTCCGGCCCCACGATCTCGCGGACCCGGGCGACCACCTCCGGCCGGTTCCCCGGGGCCTGGACCCCGTCCAGTTCCAGGAGTTTGGCTAGGCCCGCGAACTCCTCGGTGAATTGGGCGGTAAAATCCAGCCCCCCCGGGTTGGTGAGCTGGGTGACGACCAGGACCTTCATCGTCCCCGCCGCCCGGCGGGCCGAACGCAGGGCGTCGATGCCGATGAACCCGTGGACCATGATCCCGTCGGCCCCCGCTTCCGCGGCCAGGCGGACGATCCGGTCGTTGGTGACGGGGACGTCGGCCACCTTGAAGTCGGCGAGAATGGGTTTACGGTAGCGCCGCTTGATATCGGTCACGATCCTCAGGCCTTCGCGCAGGATCAGCGGGTAGTTGAACTTGATCACGTCGATGAAGTCCGCGACTTCGTCCAGGAGGGAAAAGGCGCGTTCGCGGTCGGGAACGTCGAGGGCGAGCACGATCCCGGTTTTCCGTTCCCATTTCATCTTTATCGGTCTCCCGCCCCGGTCCGGACCCCGGCCGGGATCGATTCCGCCAGTTCCGCCGCCGCCGCCAGGAAATAATCGACGTCCTCGGGGCGGGTGAAAACGCCGAAACTGGCCCGGACCGTCCCTTCCGGGCAGGTGCCGGCGAGCCGGTGGGATTCGGGGGCGCAGTGAAGCCCCTCCCGGACCTTGATCCCGTAGACGCGGTCGAAGACGGAAGCCGCGTCCCGCGCCGGCAGCCCCGCCAGGTTGAAGGAGACCGCTCCGTGGGGCAGGCCGGTCCCGGGCAGGTAGAGGACGATTCCCTCGAGGTCCCGCAGACCCGCGACCGCCCGGGCGGTCAGGGTCCGGATGTGCTCTTCGACGGTCGCGGCCCCGCGTTCGGCCACCCAAGCGGCCCCGGCGCCCAGCCCGGCCAGGCCCCAGGTGTTCTGGGTCCCCACTTCGTACTTATAAGGGAGGTCCCGGAGAAAGGTCTCCTCGGCGGAACGGATCCCGGTTCCCCCGAACTTGAGCGGGAGCACCCGCTCCACCAGGTCCCGGCGGATGAAGAACCCCCCGGTCCCGGTCGGTCCCAGGAGTCCCTTGTGGCCGGGGAAGGCGAGAAAATCGACCCCGAGTTCCCGGACCGAGAAGGGAAGGGTCCCCAGGCTCTGGGCGGCGTCGAGGGCGAAGACGATTCCGCCGTGTTCCTTGAGGATGGCCCCGATCTCGGCCACGGGCGCGACCGACCCGAAGGAGTTGGAAACGTGGTTGACGATGCAGAGCCGGGTGGCGGGGCGGATCGATTTCTCGAGTTCGCCCGGGTCGGTCCCCGTGGAGAGGGACCCGGGGAGGAGGGAAACCTCCACCCCGCGCCGCTCCCGCAGGAATTCCAGGGGGCGGCGCACCGCGTTGTGCTCGAACGAGGTGGTGACGACGTGGTCGCCCGGCTGGAGAAAGCCGAGCAGAAAAGTGTTGAGGGACTCCGTCGCCCCGGACGTGAAGACGATTTCCCCGGGATCGGCTTCGATCAAACCGGCGATCGCCCGCCGGGCCCGGGTCATGACCCCGGCGGCTTCTTGTCCTTCCCGGTAGAGCCCGCGGTCGTTCCCCACCCCCACCCGGCGGGCGTATCGGTCCACCGCCCGGTAGACCTCCTCCGGCTTGGGGAAGGAAGTGGCCGCGAAATCCAGATAAGTTTTTTCGGTGCGTTTTTCCATGAGAACCTCCGGCGAAGAGTATAGCGCAGCCGTGGCCGTCTCTCCAAGGCCAAGGAGGGAAGGGATTAGGGGACTCACCATGAAGGACATGAAGTTCATGAAGGGGAGGGGATTAGCCACAAAAGGCACAAACGGGTAAATGGTCGGCCACAAGAGGCACAAGAGGCACAAGGGGATTTTAACGGTTTGATGACGGGCTGAAGATGCCTTTCGGGAGACAATGGAAACCACGATTCTTTCCCCTCTCAATCAGAGTTAATCAGAGTAATCAGGTGCAGAAAAGATTCGGGATTCAGGTCCGGAGAATTGTATGTCATTGCGAGGAGCCTGGGCGACGAAGCAATCTCCGGAGCAGTTCAAATATAGAGAGATTGCTTCGCTCCGCTCGCAATGACGGCAATACTCTATACCCTATGCGCCATGCTCTATGCTTTCTCGACCATGAAGGACATGAAGTTCATGAAGGGAAGAAAAGAGGGGCCGGGGTTCAGGAGGGGAAGCAGTCCACAGATTTACACAGAGAGTTTTCGGGTTGAAGGCGGAATGAAGATGCCGCCCGGAGGACAGTGGGAGCCATGCTCTTTTCCCATTCGTGGGATCGTTCGACCATGAAGGACATGAAGGGGAGGGGAAAAGGGGTTCAGGGTTCAGGGTTCGGGGTTCAGGGTTCAGGGAGGGAGTCCACAGATTTCACAGATTTACTCTATGCTCCATGCGCTCTGCTCTTTGCTCGACCATGAAGGACATGAAGAGCATGAAGGGGGCGAGGCCGAAACCATAACCAT
>DAOSXE010000046.1 GCA_035380285.1 bacterium
TCGACCATGAAGGACATGAAGAGCATGAAGGGGGCGAGGCCGAAACCATAACCATTTCCCAATCTGTGAAATTTTTGTTCCCTTATCTGTGTCACCTGCCTGCCTGCGGCAGGCAGGTCTGTGGACCTCTCCAGGGGGCTCCGGCCTGAACCCTGAACCCCGAACCCTGAACCCTCTACCCCCCCCTGGCCTTGACAACGGGCGGCTGGGTTGTCGATAATCCAGACAACGGCCGCAGGGCCGGCCCGGAGGAAGCCCGAATATTTACCCGGGCATCGACGCCCGCTCCGGAGCCGTCGAGCCGCGCGGCCACATCCGCGAGGAGGAGACCGATGCGAGCACTTACCGCCGTTCTGACCGTGGTTTCGATCCTGCTGGCCGCGCCGCGCACGCCCGCAGCCGATTTCGACGGCGACGGCCGCGACGACATCGCGGTCTTCCGGCCGGCCACCGGCCTCTGGAGCGTCCGGGGGTTCACCCGCGTTTATTTCGGCTCCAACGGGGATACGCCTTCGCCCGGAGATTACAACGGCGACGGCATCGCCGATTTCGCCGTCCACCGCTCCGGCAGCAACCTCTGGGCGGCGCGCGGCGTAACCCGTGTCTACTACGGCAACGCCGCCACCGACGTCGCTCTCACCGGAGGAGGAGGAGGAGGGCAGCGGCTCTTCGATTACTCGGTCCGTCCCGGCGACGGGACCGACTTGGAAGAGGCCCTGGAGAGCGACGAATACGACAGCGTCTTCGTTCCGGCCGGATCGTACAATCCGACCGGATCGCTCACCGTCGACCACGTCACCAGGATCGTGGGCGAATCGAAGGAAGCCGTTTCGATCTACCTGCCCGGCAATTCCTACTTGGCCGTGGCTTCTCCCGGCTGCACGGTCGAGGGGCTCACGCTCGTCAACGGCGGTTTCACCAATATCGGGAACTGCTACATCGGCGTGGCCAACGTGACCGTCCGCGACTGCCGGTCCCGCTACAGCGTCGCCGAGGGTTTTCTCTACACCGCCGCGGCTTCCGGCGTGACTCTGGACAACTGCAACGTGGCCTACGCCGGGACCAAGGGTTTCGCGGGAAACGCGAGCGTCAAGGATTCGAAGTTGATCAACTGTTCGGTGGCGGATACGAGTCCCGGCACCAACGACTATGGGTTCGAATACTGCAACAACTTGGTCAACTGTTACGTCAACGGAGAGGATTACGGCTACCGCTATTGCAACAACGTCGTCGCTTCCACGGCGTACGCTTGCCGCACCATGGGGTTCTACCACTGCAACCGGTTGAGTTCCTGCTACGTGGACGGGAACGGCGTCACCCTCTACGGCATGCAGTATTGCAACAACCTGGCCGCCACCACCGTCGAGAACTGCGACGTCGATACGTACCAGCTCTGCAACCATTTCAGCGTCCAGACCTGGGGGTCCTGCGATTGAACCCCGGTCCGGCGAGGACGGTCGCTCCGGCCGGAAACTCCGGGGTGAAAATGCCGGGGGGACGGCGAGGCCACCCGTGAGCGACCGGGCCCGAGGGGCGGTGCTGCTGATCGTCGCCAACTTTTGTTTCGCCTGCGGGTACAGCTTGGCCCACGCCGCCGCCGGGAAAATCTCCCCCTGGCACCTGCTTTTTTGCCGGTGCTTGGTGTACCTCCTCGTTCTCGTTCCCTGGGCCTGTTTCCATCCCCGGCAAGCTCGGGGAAGAAACCGGGGGGCCTTGATCCTCCGGGGCGTTTTCGGCACGGCCATGCTCGGTTGCGTGGTTTCGGCGTTGGCGCTCATTCCGCTCTCCACCGCCACGGTCTTGGCCAAGACCACTCCCTTCTGGGCCGTGTTCGTGCTCTGGATAGCGTTTTCCGTGCGCCCCACCGCGGTCGAGTTCGTCGCCGTGCCGGTGGCGCTGGTCGGCATCTTCCTGGTCGTCCACCCCGAGGGAAGCCAAAGCCTGGCCAACCTGGCCCCGCTCGGGCTGTTCCTGGCCCTGGGGGCGGGCCTGCTCAACTCGATCGAATTCATTATCCTGCGGCGCTTGCGGCGGACCGACGTTCCCCACACCATCAACCTTTGGTACTCGGGGGTGATGCTGGCGGCGATGCTCCCGCTCGCGGTCTTCCTCCCCTGGCCGGCGCACCCCCGGTTCTGGTTGCTGGCCGTCGCCTTCGGGGCGTCGACCTTGATCGGCCAGACCCTGCTGGCCACCGCCCTGCACCTGGTCAAGCCGAGCGAGGCCGCCATCTGCACTCCCTTGATCCCGACGTTCGCCACCGTCATCGGTTGGGTCGTTTTCGGGCAAACCCTCAGCTTTTTGGAGATCCTGGGGTTGGTCCTGGTGATCGGGGCGGGGACGGCCGCGATCGCGGCCGGTTCCCGCCGCCCGCTGCCCGGCTGAGTCCGGCCCGCCCCGGCGGAAAATTAAATTGACACATGTTGCCCGCTCGATGTAAAAGCAATCGAAGCGATTCCTGACCGGAGGTACGGTATGGGCCTGTCCGGCTCTCCCGGAAAATCCGTGAAAATCGGGCGTTTGCGCCGCCTGAACTCGGTCCTCAAGGCGGTGCGAAACATCAACCAGCTCGTTACCCGGGAGTCTTCCCGGGACCGGTTCCTCGACAAAATCTGCGAGATCCTGGTGGCGGACCGAGGGTACGGGGACGCCTGGATCGGGCTGACCGACGGCGCGGAAGTGCGCACCGTGGCCGTGTCGGCGGGCGATGGCGAAAGGATCCGGAAGATCCTGGAAAAGTCCGGAACCCCCGACTGCGTCGCCCGGGCCCTCGAACGTCCCGAGCCCGTCGTCGTTCTCGCCCCGGCCGAGGAGTGCGGGGGATGTCCCCCCGGGGCCGGCCGCGACTATACGGCGCGGCTGGCCGTCCGGCTCGAGTTCGAAAACCGTATCTTCGGTTTTTTGAGCGTGTCCGTCCCTCCGGAAGCGGCGGCGGACCCCGAGGAGAAAACCGTTCTCGCCGAACTCGCCGCCGACATCGCCTTCGCCCTGGACCGGTTCGAGGCCGAGGCCGAACGGTGCACGGCCGAGGAGCGTTTCCGGGAACTGTTCGAGAACATGAGCAGCGGCGCCGCGGTCTGCACGGCCGTCGAGGGGGGAAAGGACTTCCTCTGCGTCGATTTCAACGCCGCCGCCGAACGGATCGACGAGATCTCCCGGAAGGACGTGATCGGGAAGCGCTTGACCGAGGTCTTCGCCGGGGCGAAGGAGACGGGGATTCTCGACGCCATGCGCCGGGTCTGGGAGACGGGGAAATCCTTCCGGCTCCCCCTGAGCCGGTACGTGGACGACCGGGTTTCGGGGTGGAGGGAAAATTACTTCTACCGGCTCTCTTCCGGGGAGGTGGTGGCGATCTACCGGGACGTGACCGAGCAAAAACGCAGCGAAGCCGAGCTGAAACGAAGAGAGGAGTTTCTCGACGCCACCGGCCGCATGGCCAAGGTGGGGGGGTGGGAACACGATCTCCTGTCCGGGGAGGCGGTTTGGACCCCGGCCCTCTACGAGATCCTCGAACTGGATTCGGGGCCCGCGCCCGGGCCCGCCAAGTACCTGGAACACTACTTCGGCTCCGACCGGGAGATCCTGGCCGAAGCCTACCGGAAAGCCGTCGACAGCGGGGAGCCCTTCGACCTCGAACTCCGGGTTCGAACGTATCGGGGGCGGTGGCGCTGGGGCCGGGTCCACGGCGAGCCGGTCTTCAAGAACGGCCGTTGCCGCAAGATCTGGGGGGCCTTTCAGGACATCACCGACCGGAAGGCGGCGGCGGAGGAGCTGAAAAAACTCAACCTGGAACTGGAAGAACGGGTGCGGCGGCGGACGGCCGAACTCGAGGCTTTTTCCTACTCGGTTTCCCACGACTTGCGGGCGCCCCTGCGGGCCATGGACGGGTTTTCCCAGAAACTGCTCGAAGACTACGGTTCCTCCCTGGACGAGAAGGGCCGGCATTACCTGCAGCGGGTCCGGGCCGGGGCCCAGAAGATGGGACGCTTGATCGACGATCTTCTCTCCCTCTCCCGGCTGGAACGCCGGGAGATGAGTTGGGAAACGTTCGATCTGGCCGAGGCCGCCCGGGAGGTCTACGAGGACCTGAAGCCGGAACGCGAGGGCCGGCGGGTGGAGTTCGCGGCGTCCTCCGGACCCGTCCGGGCCGACCGGACCCTGTTCAAGGTGTTGCTCGTCAACCTCGTCTCCAACGCCCTCAAGTTTTCCCGGGAAAGGGACCCGGCCCGGATCGAGGTCGGCTGCCGCCGGGAGGGGGAGCAAACGGTGTATTACGTCCGGGACAACGGGGTGGGGTTCGACATGAAGTACGCGGACAAAATCTTCACGCCGTTTCAGCGCCTGCACCGGGAAGACGAATACGAAGGGACCGGCATCGGTCTGGCCACCGCCCAACGGGTCGTGTCCCGCCACGGGGGAACCATCCGGGCCGAAAGCGGGAAAAACAAGGGGGCGGCCATCTTCTTCACCCTGGGTGCGGATCCCGAAGAAGCGCCGCCTCCCCGCGGCCAACCCCAAGGAGAAGAACCGTGAAACCCAAGGACATCAGGATCCTGCTGGTGGAAGACAACCCCGACGACGTGGAGCTGACCCTGGAGGCGTTCCGGGGCCATAAGCTCATCAACCGGATCACGGTGGCCCGGGACGGAGAGGAAGCCTTGGAGGAGATCGGCCGCCACCGGACCGACCTGATTCTCCTCGATCTCAAGCTCCCCAAGATTTCGGGCTTGGAGGTGCTCAAAAAGGCGAAAAGCGACCCCCGGACCGCCGCGATTCCCGTGATCGTGCTCACCTCTTCCCGGGAGGAACAGGACCTGGTCGAAAGCTACCGGTTCGGCGTCAACAGTTACATCCGCAAGCCCGTCGACTTCACCGAGTTCATCGAGACCGTCCGCCATATCGGTCTTTACTGGCTCCTTCTCAACGAGTATCCCCGGGCATGAAGGAGCGCCGCGACTATTCCGGGGTCGAACTCAAGGTCGTCCTCCTGGAGGACAACCCCGACGACGCCGAGTTGGTCCAAAACGAGCTGGTCCGGGCCGGCTTCCGGCCGTCGGTCGTCCGGGTCAACAACCTCGAAGACTTGAGCAAAGCCCTGTCTCCGCCTCCCGACGTGATCCTGGCCGATTACGCGCTTCCCGCGTGCAGCGGCCTCGACGCCATCGAGGTCCGGGACCGGATCGCCCCGGACGCGCCCCTCATCATCGTTTCCGGGACGATCGGCGAGGAGGTCGCGGTCGAGTGCATGCGGGCGGGGGCGACCGATTACGTCCTCAAGGACAAGCGCTTCCGCCTGGGCCCGGTGGTGCGGCGCGCCCTGGAAGACAGCGAATCGTTGAAGATCCGCCGGCGGGCGGAATGGGAGCTGGAGCGGATTTTCGACCTCTCCTTGGACATGATCTGCGTCACCGACTTCCGCGGCTGCTTCAAACGCGTGAACCGGGCCTTTGCCCGGGTCCTGGGCTATCCCGAGACGGAGCTGCTTTCCCGGTCCTGCTACGACTATATCCACCCCGACGACCGGGAAAAGACGCGCCGGGTTTTGACGGAGGTCCTGGGAGCGGGGGCGCCGGTGGTCGGCTTCGTCAACCGCTTCCGGCACCGGGACGGGACCTACCGCTGGCTGGAATGGAACTCGCAGCCCGTCGTCGAAGAGGGCAGCACGTACGCCGTGGCCCGGGACATCACCGGGTCGCGGGAAGCGCAGCGGCGGCTCCGGGAGAGCGAGGACAAGTTGCGCCTGGCCCTTTCCGCCGCCCGAATGGGAATCTGGGATTGGGACATCGAAACCGGATCCGTGATCTGGACGGACGGAGTGGAGGCGATATTCGGGCTGGCTCCCGGCGCTTTCGCCGGGACCTACGGCGCTTACCTCGATCTCATCCACCCCGACGATTCCGAACGGGTCCGGAACACCGTCGACGGCGTCGTTTGCGGGGACGATCCCGCCGGCCACTACGAGATCGAGCACCGGCTGATCCGGCCCGACGGCTCGATCGGGTGGCTGGCCGCGACCGGCCGTCTCTTCCGCGGCGAGCGGGGAGAAGCGGTGCGCATGGTGGGGACCGCTTGGGACATCACCGAGCACAAGGAGACCGAGCGCCGGATTCGGGAATCGGAGACCCGGTACCGCGAGTTGGTGGAGAACATCAACGACGCCATCTTTTCGCTGCGGAGCGACGGAACGATAACCTACATCAGCCCGGCGATCGAAACCATCGCCGGGTACACTCCCCCGGACCTGGTCGGGCGCAACTTCCGGGAGTTCGTCCACCCCGAGGATATCGAGGGGATCGACGTCTCTTTCCGGAACGTCATGGAAGGGAAGATCGAACCCTCGGAGTACCGCGTGCTGACCGCCTCCGGGGGCGAGCGTTGGGTCCGGACTTCCAGCCGTCCGCTTCGCGACGGCGGTTCGCCGGTCGGAATCACCGGTTCGATCACCGACATCGACGAGCGCAAGCGGGTGGAGGCCGCCCTGATCGAAACCGAGAGCAAGTACTTGACGCTCTTCCGCGCCGCCCGGGACGGGATCGTGCTCCTGGATTTGGAGACCGGGACCGTCGCGGAGTGCAACCCCGAGTTCGAACGGCAGGCGGGGAGGACCCAGGCGGAACTGAAGAAGATGAAGATCTGGGAACTGCGGCCCCCGGAGAAGGTGGAGGCGTCCCGGCTCAAATTCTTCGAGATCCAGAAACGGGGCTACGGGGGCGCCGACGACCTGGAACTGCTCCGCCCCGACGGGACGGTCGTTCCGGTGGAGTTCGAGGGGAAGGAAGTGGAGTGGGGGGGCAGGAGCTACATCCAAGAACACTTCCGGGACGTCACCGAGCGCAAAAAAGCCGAGGAATCCCTGCGCCAGCGGGAGGAAGAAAACCTGCGCTTGCAGAAGATGGACGCGGTGGGAAGGCTGGCGGGCGGGGTGGCCCACGATTTCAACAACCTTTTGACCGCGATTATGGGGTTCGTCGACCTGGTCCTCTCCGAACTCCCGGAAGGGTCCCCGTACCGCTCCGATCTGCTCGAGGTGGAAGCCGCCGCCCGGCGGGGAGGGCTGCTCACCCGCCAACTCCTGGCCTTCAGCCGGAAGCAGACTCTCTTCAAGAAAATGCTCGATCTCAACCGCCTCGTCCAGGGCATGGAAGTCATGCTCCGGTCCCTGCTGAGCGAGGACATCGAGATAGATATCGACCTCGATCCCGAGCTCAAGAACGTCCGAGCGGACGCCGGCCAAATCGAGCAGGTGGCGATGAACCTGGTCATCAACGCCCGGGACGCGATGCCCGCCGGCGGCCGGCTCACGGTCCGCACCGAAAACGTCGCGCTCGACGAGGAAAGCAGCCGGGAGATCCGGGAATCGCGCCCGGGGGAGTTCGCCTGCCTGACGGTGGAAGACACCGGGACCGGGATGAGCGGGGAGATCCAGCAGCGGATCTTCGAGCCGTTTTTCACCACCAAGGGCCCGGAAAAGGGGACCGGCCTGGGGCTTTCCACCGTCTACGGCATCGTCAAGCAGCACGGGGGCTGGGTGAACTTCTACAGCGAACCGAAGCGGGGGACGGTCTTCCGCGTCTACCTGCCGACCTTGAGCACCCCGGCGGCCGCGAAGGCGAGAGAGTCCTTCCCCTCGGAATATTCGCCCGGGAAGGGGGAACGCATTTTGCTGGTCGAGGACAACGAGGGAATTCTCAAATCCCAGCTTCGGATTCTCCAGCGCGCCGGGTACGTCGTCTTCGGGGCCGGGACCGCGGCCGAAGCCAGGGACCTTTTCCGGCGGGAAGAAGGCAACTTCGACCTCTTCTTCACCGACGTCGTCCTCCCCGACGGGAACGGTTTGGAATTGGTCGAGGAATTGAGGAAACGGGTTCCGGCGCTGCGGGTGCTCCTCAGCAGCGGTTATATCGATCTCCGGGAAAACGGGGACCGCATCCGGGAACTGGGCTTGCCCTTCATCGAGAAGCCCTACCAGATCCGGCCGCTTTTGAACCGGATCCGGGCTGAACTCGACCGTCCCGCCGCCGGCCCCTAGCCGGTCCCGATCAAAGGTCCCGCCCGTCCGCGGCGGCGACGATCTCGACCGCCGCCCGCAGGGAAGCGGCCAAGGCCTGCTTTTCCCGGGTGACGTAGTCTCCCGCGGGAAAGGGGACGTGGTTGGAGACGCCCCGGACGGCCACGCCCCGGACCCCGCGCCAGGCGGAGCAAAGGGCGTAAAAGAAGGCGGTCTCCATGTCCAGCAGGTAAGGTTTGCCGCCGCGGTAGAGCCGGAGGAAGGCCTCGAAACCGGGCGGGGAGCCGCCGCCGGGAACCGGCGCGGGACCGGCGTCAACGAGTTCGCCTTGCTCGTCGAGAACGCCGCCGAACCCGTAAAAGGTGTCTTGGGAAACGATCTTTCCCGGAGCGACGGAGGGGAGGCCGAGCCGCCGTCCGATTTCGGCCAGGCCCGGGTCGGGGAAGAAATCCTCTCCGGGTTTCGCTCGGGAAAAATAGCCGGCCGCCCCCAGGCCGCCCAGGGGGTTGGCGGCGGCCCGGTCGAGGAGGTAGACCCGGCCCAGGGAGTAGTGGCGGGAGGCCCCGCAGGTTCCGGCCATGACGAAAGCGCGGGCCCCCAGCCGGACCAGCTCGCCGAGAGCCCCCGCCGTCGAGGCCGAGCCGTACCCGGCCAGCACCGCCGGGAAGGAAAGCCCGGGGCGGGAGACCCGGAACGTGCGGGATTCGCGTCTCCGGGCCCGTTCCTCCAGGGAAAAGCCGTCCGCTTCCAGGGCGGCGGCCACCGCCGAGCGCTCCTCCCCGAAGACGAGCAGGACGGTCTCGGCGACGTCGGCCGGGGTCAGCCCCAGCAAGGGCGTTTTCATGGCACGGCTCCGGGTTTCACGGATAGGGCAGGGAGAGATTTTTGCACCTGATTACTCTGATTAACTCTGATTGAGAGAAAAAGCCAGAATACAGTATTCAGTATTCAGAATTCAGTAGAAAACACCCCCGCCGAACCCTCGATTTCACATGTAGGCATGTAGGAGAGGGGAAAGAGGGATCAGGGTTCGGGGTTCAGGAAAGACCCCCACCGCATCCCCTGGAGAGGTCCACAGACCTGCCTGCGGCAGGCAGGTGACACAGATAAGGAAAGAGTTTTGGGGGAGCATAGGGACGGAGTATTTGAGGTCATTGCGAGGAGCCCGCGTCTCCCCTTTTCTTCAATGTCCGATTTTCCGTTGAGCGTTTTTTCGGACATTTGTCCGAAAAAACGCTCAACGACTGTGGATAACTGCCATTTTCCCGACAATTCCGTAGCTTTTTTTCTGAAGAGGTCCACATCCGTGGATACTTCCCCGGGTGAGGGGGGGAAAGAAGGGGCTGCGGCGAATTGTCTTTTACCACGGGCCCGGGATACCTAGTATTTCTGCCTCGCCCCCTTCATGATCTTCATGTCCTTCATGGTAAAACTGAGATTACGCAGATGGGGAAAAGGAAAAACTAAGATTACGCAGATTAGGGAAAAGAAAATTGTTCCCACTGTCTGCCGGGCGGCATCTTCAGTCCGTCTTAAACCCTCAAAAATCCTCTTGTGCCCCCTTGTGCCTCTTGTGGCTAACCCTCTCCCCTTCATGTCCTTCATGGTAAAACTGAGATTACGCAGATGGGGAAAAGGAAAAACTAAGATTACGCAGATTAGGGAAGAGTCCACAGACCTGCCTGCCGGCAGGCAGGTTTCACAGATTAGAGGACTAAAATTTCACAGATTGGGAAATGGTTATGGTTTCTGCCTCGCCCCCTTCATGACCTTCATGTCCTTCATGGTCGAACTAAGATTACGCAGATTAGGGAAAAGAAAATTGTTCCCACTGTCGGCCGGGCGGCATCTTCAGGAGATATTGTCAAAAGTTGTGGATGAAGGGTCGCTAAGCGCATCCTTCCGATCCTTTTTCAAGCAGCCTGAGCCATTATTCCGTCGACGAACTTCACCCCCTGCATGACCAGGGCGATATATTCGTACTTGTTCAATCGTCGCCAATGTTTTTCGGCCTGTTCCACCAGCTTGTACACCATCATCAAGGTTGCGCTGCGAGATCCGCATCCTTTCGTGCGCACGGTGCGCAAACGAACCGTGGCGAAGGTTGATTCTATCGGGTTGGTCGTACGCAGGTGGACCCAGTGTTCGGCCGGGAAGTCGTAGAAGGCGAACAAATCCTCCCGATCTTTAGCCAGGCAAACGCAGGCTTGCGGATACTTGGCTTGGTAAAGGTGGAGGAACTCATCGTAGGCCTTGAGCGCCTCCTCCTTGGTCTCGGCCAGGTACATGTCATGGATGCGCTGCTTGGCCGTGCCTTGAACCCCCTTGGACATCTTATCGAGAACATTGGCAGTCTTATGCACCCAGCAGCGTTGCCGGCGCATGCCGGGGAACTCTTCCGCTGCCGCCGCCCAGAACCCCAGCGCCCCATCTCCCGTCGCCAACGCCGGAAATCGACTCAACCCCCGGCTTTTCAAGTCCCGTAAAACCTCCAACCAGGCCAGCTTGCTTTCCCGGTATCCGTCCTGTACCGCCAACAACTCCTTCTTCCCCGTTTCCGTAGCCCCGATGACGACCAGGATGCAACTGCGTTCATCCTCCAGGCGCACGTTGCAATAAACTCCGTCCACCCAGATGTAGACGTAATGTTTCCCCCGCAAGTCCCGCCGCCTCCAGGTCTCGTACTCCTGGTTCCAGATTTGCTTGAGACGCACTATGTTGGTAGCCGATAACCCCGCCGCCCTCGGACCTAAAATCGCCTCCAACGCCTCGGCAAAATCTCCCGTCGAAATCCCTTTCAAGTATAGACACGGGATCAACGCGTCGATGCTCGGTACCCGGCGCATAAACGGCGGCAGTATGTCACTGGTAAAACGCTTCCCCTCCCGTCGATCATGGACACGAGGCTGCCGTACTCGTATCGGCCCGATTCCCGTTACCAACTCTCGGCTCGGCGCATAGCCGTTGCGAACCACCAGCCGATGCCCCTTCTCGTCTACCTGGCTCCGCCGACTTTCCAGGTAGTGCGCCACTTCACCCTCGATCGCCTGTTGCAACATTCGCCGGGCACCCTCCCGGAGCACGTCCTCCAAGACCGTTTTTACCTCGGGATTCCCTTGCGCTTCCTCCAACCGATGTGTAGCCTTTTCCATGGAGCGTATCCTTTCCCCGGCAGCTACCGGGTTTTGGGTTTTGGTTTTCCTGAAAGGATACGCTCCTTTTTCCCATCCACAACTTTCGGTTATATCTC
>DAOSXE010000047.1 GCA_035380285.1 bacterium
CCCCTCCCACATGTCCATCTTCACCTCCCTCTACCCCCCGGTCCACGGGGTCCGCAACTATTCCCCGGACTGGCCGACGGCGGCGCTCTCGGAACGGCTGGCCACGCTCCCCGAATTCATGCGGGACCACGGCTACTTCACCGCCGCCCTCACCGGGGGGGGCAACGTCGCCGGGCAGGGGTTCGAACGGGGGTTCGATTTCTACCGGTCCTGGTTCCCCGGCCCCGACGAGGAGGAGAGCCGGGCCCGGTCCGTCGCCAGGGTCCTGGACGCCGTGCGCCGCTGCGTCCGGCGCAGCCGCGAGGAAGGCAAGCCCCTCTTCCTCTTCCTCCACCACTACCTCTGCCACGACCCCTACCTGGGGGGGCCGCCCGGGATCCGCCGGCGCTTCCTGACCGACCCGGTCCCGGGGCTGCCCGTCTCCCTCGCCGATCTGCGCGGCGACGCCGGCTGGGCGGACATGCGGGAGCGCTTCTTCGGCCCCGCCGACCTCGAGCGGCCCGACCACCTCGCCCACTACGTCGCCCTCTACGACGGGGGGGTACTCTATTCCGACGCCGTCTTCGCCCGGATCCGCCGGGTCCTGGAGGAGGAGGGCGTCTACGACAAGGCCCTGATCGTCTTCACCTCCGACCACGGCGAGGAGTTCATGGAGCACCGGGGGATACTGCACGAGATGCTGTTCCGGGAGACGCTCCACGTCCCCCTGATCGTCAGGTTCCCCGGCGGGGAACGGGGGGGGCGGACGGTTTCCGCGCCGGTCCGCACCCTCGACATCTTCCCCACCATCGCCGCCTGCCTGGGCCTGGAGGGGGACCTCCCTTCGGTCCAGGGGGCCAGCCTGCTGGAGGTTGCCGACGGGGGCGGGGCCCCCGGGGAGGCCCCCCTCAGCTTCACCCCCTGGGACGAGTCCCTGCGCATCGTCGACGGGGAGTACGTCTACGGCAACCACTGGAGCCACGGGACCGGGGAGTGGCTCTTCGCCCGCGACGACCTCGCCGAGAGCCGGAACCTGGCCGGGGAGCTGCCCCGGGTGGCGGCGGCGGAACGGCTGCGGGCCCTGGCGGCGGCGGAGAACGTCCGGAGCCTGAAGGAACGGCTGGCCCCGGAGGGCCCGAAACCGGGCGCGCCCCTGGCCCCCGCCGTCCGGGAACGGCTGCGGGCCCTGGGCTACCTGCGTTAGCCGCCGCCGGGGGAACGGCGCGCCCCGGCCGCGGCCGGGGCCGCCGAGGGGAAGATGACGTCGGCGACGGCGCGGGCCAGCAGTTCCCCGCCCCGGCGGGTGTAGTGGCCGAAATCCCCGGCGAAAAGATCGACGAAGTAGGCCTTCACCCCCTCGCGGGCGATGGCCTCCTTGAAGCCGCGCTCGTTGTCCACGAAGGCGACCTCGGCGCGCCCGGCCAGCATCTCCTTGAGGGGGCCGAGCGGGCGGCAGGGGTACTGGACGCAGACCAGCCTGATCCCCCGGCCCCGGACGGCCTCGGCCAAGGCGCGGTAGTTGCGTTCCGTCATCGGGTTGAACTTGTGCTCCTGGGTCTTCCCGGCCCGGGCCCGGTAGCGCGCGGCGGCCTCCCGGTCGCCCTGGTTCTCGCAGGCGGTGGCGGCGATGTTCAGCACCCGGGGGTTGTCCGGGTAGCCGGCCAGGATCCGCTCGCAGACGCCGCGGAGCTTCCCGTACTCCTCCAGGTCGAGGTAGAGGGTGGTGAGCAGGGGCAGGCCGATGGGGCCGTACTTGGCGATGTTGGTGACGGGCCCGGCCAGGTCGAAGTCGATCGCCCGCAGCAGCGCTTCCTCGGCCTCGCCGTACTCCTTGAGGTCGATCAGCGAGGTCCCCAGGGCGTTGAGGATGCGGACATCGTCGGGGCGCTCCGCCAGCGCCCGGCGGCAGAGGGCGACGGCGTCGGCCGAGCGCAGCTGGCGGCGGTAGAGGTTCACGGTCAGCTCGACCGCCGGGCCGTGCTCCGGGAGCAGGTCCAGGGCACGGAGGCAGTCCCGTTCCGCCCGGGGGTAGTCGTTCTCCACGATCGCCATCTCGGCTTGGTCGAGGAGTCCGTCGACGTAGCGTTGCGCCGCCGCCGGGTCCAGGGACGCCCCGGCGCGGGCCGCGGCCAGCGCCCGTTCGGGGGCCCCCAGGGCGTCCAGGACCCGGGCCAGCTCAAAGTAGGCGGTGGGGTCGTCGGGCCGGGCGGCGACGGCTTCCCGGTAGCAGGTTTCCGCCCCGGCGGGGTCCCCGCGGGCGGCCTGGAGACGGCCCCGGACCACCAGGGCCCAGTGGCCGCGCGCCTCCTCCTCCGGCAGCCCCGCCAGGGCCCGCTCGGCTTCCGCCCAGCGGCCGGCCCCGACGCAGGAGTCGGCCAGAAGCAGGGTCAGCCCCAGGTCGCCGGGTTCCCGCCGGAGCAGCTCCCGGCAGGCGCGGATGGCCGCCCCGTAGCGTTTCGCCCGGTGGTAGCCGCGGGCCGCCGCCCGGCTCACGGGGGGGGCGGCGGGGCTCTCTTCCCCGCCGGTGTCCCGCTCCCGGTAGAGTTCCTCCAGGTCGGTGCCCCGGCCGGAGAGGGAGGCCCGGATGTGCTCGGAGAGGGAGCGGGCCAGCTTGTAGACCCGGAGGTTCCGCCAGAAGGCGCTCCAGGCCGACTCCTCCCCCAGCCGGTCGATCTCGGCGGCGTGGTCGTTGATCCCCATCATGGTCACGACCATGTCCGGGCGGTAGCGGTCGAGGTTGCCGGGCAGGAGGGAGAGAATGACCGAGGTGTTGGTCCCCGAGATCCCGGCGTTGATCACGGTGAAGTGCTTCGACCCCGCCCGGCGGTTGAGTTCCTCCTCGAGCAGGGAGGGGTAGGTCCCGGCGGTGGTGGATTCCCCCAGGCAGAGGATGGTGTAGGTGCCGCCGGCCATGATCGATTCCCGGTTGCGGCGCTCCTGGACGGCCATGATGACCGCCCCCGCCGCCCGCATCCCCGCCTCCAGCAGGAGGAGGGCGCAGACCAGCCCGAAGACCGCCAGCAGGAGCGCCTGCCACCAGGTTGTCTTCCGCCGTTTCACCGCGCGCACGCTTCCTCGCTCCCGTTCATCCGCCGAGTATACGGCCGCTCCCCGCCCTTGTCGAGCCGCCGCCGCTCAGCCCAGGGCGGCGCCTTTCCAGGCCGCCCCCAGGCGGCGGCGGTCGTCGTTGCCCAGGACCTCGGCGGGGACGATCTCCCGGTCGCAGACGATCTCGACCGCGGTCGCCGGTTCCGCCGGGGGGATGGCGAATTCCAGGCGCCGGTCCCCCGCCCGGCTCAACGCGAATGTTCCCACCTCGGCGCCCCCCGCCCGCACCCGGCCGCTCTGGGCCAGGCGGCGAGAGGGGAGCGTCAGGACCAGCGTCAGCTTCTCCTCCCCCGCCCCCGCCAGCAGCAGCGTCGCCGCGGCGCGCGACCAGCGGTAGGGGCGCCCCTCCGGGGGGAACCAGCCCGGGCCCGTCTGGACCCCGAAGACGTCGTTGATCCCGGCCCAGGCCCAGGAAACCCGCGAGGGGACCCGGACCCGGGGGCGCAGGCGGCAGCGGCGGCACTCGGGAAAGGGGTAGGCCCCCAGGAGCCGTTCCCGGAACTCCCGGTAGCGGTCGCCGGCCCAGACCTCGGCGAAGCTCTCCCGGCCCAGGTCCCCCAGCTCCCGGGGCGAGACCGGGCAGGGCCCGACCCGGCCCGAACCGGAGACGAAGGCCCAGTCCCAGGGGAAGAGGCAGTCGCGGCGCTCCGGGCCCTCCCCGGGGACGGCGGGGCCGGGGAGCACCTCTTCCGGGGGAATCTCCGGGGCCGCCAGCGCCCGCAGGCGCCGGCGCAGGCCGCCCTCGTCCCGGGTCGGCGGCGGCTCCGGGAGCGGCCGGCGCGCGCCGGGGCGGGGCGACGGGCGCGTCTGCACCTGCGCCCCGGGGAACATCTCCCGCCAGGGGGCGGCCGCCGTTTCCGCGTCCTCCCCGGGGCCGAGCCCGAGCCGGAGCCGGTCGACCGCGACCGCACCCCCGCACCCGGGAGGCGGCGGGGACAGCGCGGGAACGGAGAGGGTGAGGACGTCGGCGCGCTCGCGCGCGGCCGCCAGCCAGCCGCCCAGGCCCCCGGGGGGGACGCACGAGAGTTCCAGCTCGATCTCGCCGGGGCGGAAGTCCAGCTTCTCCAGGGCCCCGGGGGGCTCGGCCGCCCCGGGGCGCAGCCCCAGGGAGAGGGGGCGGGGGGGGAGGAGGAAGGGGTTCATGGCCGGGGGCCGAGGATCTTGATCGCCCGGCCCCGCAGGAGGATCCACCCCGTCCGGAAGATCAGGCCGGCGAAGACCAGGCCGTAGAAACCGAGCTTGAGCAGCCGGGATACGCTCATGCCTCCCCCATCAGTTCGCGGTAGATCCCGTCCATCTGGCGGGCGGAGTAGCTCCAGTCGTACTCGGACGCGGCCAGCTTCTGGCCGGCCTCGGCCAGGGCCCGGCGCCGGCCCCGGTCCCGCAGCAGCCCGACCGCGGCCGCGGCGAAGGCCTCCGGGGTGTCGCCGACCAGGAGGTGGCGGCCGGGCTCGACCGCGGCCCCCCGGATCCCGATCGAAGTGGTCACCACCGGCTTCCCCCGGACCATCGCCTCCAGGACCTTCCCCTTCATCCCCATCCCCTTGCGCATGGGGGCGACGAAGACCGCGGCCCGGTCCAGGTAGGGCCGGACGCTCTCGACGAAACCGGTCACCTCGATGCCGTCGCGGCCGCCCCGCGCCAGGATCTCCGGGGTCGGGTGCGAGCCCACCACGGTCAGGGTCGCGTCCGGGACCTCCCTGCGGATCAGGGGCCAGACTTCCCCGATCAGGTACTCGACCGCCTCGACGTTGGGGTAGTGCCCGAACGAGCCCACGTAGAGCAGGGAGTTCTCCTCCACCTCGCGGTAGGGGGCGTAAAACTCCTCCACGCAGGTCCCGTGGCGGACGGAGCGGACGTCGGCGCCGGGCAGGAGCCGGCGCAGGATCTCCTCGTCTTCCTCCGATACGGTGACCACGGTCCAGCACCGGCGCCCCTCCACCGTTTCCCATCGGACGGTCCGGAGCCACTCGAAGACGTCGATCGCCCGCCGCCAGCCCCGGTGGGGCGGGTTCTTCCCCCCCCGGAAGTAGAGGCCGGCCACGTCCTGGTCCACGTAGACCACGGGGAGGGAGTCGACGGACCCGGCGTAGAAGAGCATCTTGTCGGTCTCCACCTGGACGACGTCGATGGGCTTTTCCTTGAGGGCCGCCCGCAGCTTCGCCTCCATCTCCGGGGAGCAGTAGTTCCGGTAGTACATGGGGAAGAGGGCTTCCCGCTTCGGCCCCAGGTACCCGAAGTCGGCGGGGAACGGGACCGTCTCCACCGAGGCGCAGAATTCGCGCATGGCCCCGATCTCGGGCTCGGAACCGCGGTCGGCGAAGCAGAGCAGGTGGATGTCGTTCTCCTCGGCGGCGGCCTTGAGGACGTTGTAGACGCGGTGTTTCCCCCCGTCGATGGGGGGATAGGGGAAGACCGGGTTCAGGACCAGGATCTGGGGGCGCTTCCTCTCGCCGCCGCGGCGGAAGTTGCGGTAGCGGCGCAGGGGCGGGTTCATCGCGATCCGGTCGCTCCGGCACGCGGCGCGGCGCTCGCGGCGGCGGCCGCGCAGGGCGGCGGGGAGCCGGGGCAGCGCCCGCAGCAGGCCCCGGGCGAAGTTCCCCCGCCCGGCCAGGAGGTGGGCGGCGACCAGGCCGGGGAGCGCCCGGAGGTGCTCGTCGACGAGGATGGGCTCGGTCAGGTTCTTCCAGGCGAAGAGGATCTCGTTGCGGGTCTCGATGACGTTGAGGTAGTCGGGGGTGAAGACCCGGTTGAGGGTGGCGTGGTGCTTGTGGACCATCCGGGAGGCGGGCTGGTAGAGACAGTCCCAGCCGCGCTTGCGGGCCCGGTAGCAGAGGTCGATGTCTTCCCAGCGGAAGGGGTGGAAGAGGGGGTCGAAGCCGCCCAGGGCCTCGTACTTGCGCCGGTCGAAGAGCATCGCCCCTCCCAGGCAGTAGAGGGTGGGGAAGAGGGAGTCGACCCGGGGGGCGCCGGGGATGTCCGCCTCGTTCCAGAACCGGGGGTAGCCCCGCTCCAGCCGGCCCATGTTGACGCCGAAGTTGAGGCCGCCTTCGGGGAAGAGGGTCCGGGGCTGGACGGCGAAGGCCCCGGGCGCGGAGGCGATGGTCTCCACCAACGGGTCGAGCGACCCCGGCTCCATGGTGATGTCGGAGTTCAGGAGCAGGACCAGGTCGGAGCGCGCCGCGCGGATGCCGGCGTCGGAGGCGGCCCCGAACCCGGCGTTCTTCTCCAGGGCCAGGACCCGGACCCCGGGGAAGCGCTCGCGCAGAAACTCCGCGCTCCCGTCGGCGCTGGCGTCGTCGACCACGATCGTCTCCGAGCCGCGGCCGTAGCGCTCGACCTCCGCCGTCACCGAGGGGAGGCACTCCTCCAGGAGGTCGCGGCCGTCGTAGGTGGGGACGACCACGCTCACCGCGGACCCGGCCGCGAAGGGGGGGTGTTCGGCCGGGGGCGGCGGGGGGGGGCGGACGTACTTCTCGGCGGCGAAGCAGAGCCGCAGCGCCTGCAGCGCCGGGAAGAAGAGCGCGGCCGCCCCCGCCGCCGAGAGCGCGGGCACAAGCAGCTCCTTGATCCGGACGTCCTTCCCCTCCTCCCCCCGCACCCAGCGGCAGACGGGGGCCCCCGCCGCCCAGGTCAGGAGCCCCAGCCCCGGTTCGAAGGCGCCGGCGACCAGGTAGGCGTGGGTGAAGCACTGGGAGCGGAGCCGGCGCATCAGCCGGCGCCTCCCCGGGAACTCCGGGTAGGCGATGACCTCGCCGCAGGCGGCGAAGCGGGGGTCGTCCGCCCGGACCGAGCCGCCGTCGAGCAGGACCGTCATCGCGGCCGGGTCGAAGCGGGAGAGGAGCCATTCCACCGCCGGGTCGTGTCCCGCCCCGGGGGCGACGACCGTCAGCACCCGCTCCGCCGGAGCCGCTCCCCGCTCGTCCTTCACCGGGGCCCGTCTCCCTGCCGCGGGCGCAGGGACCGCAGGATCCGGGCCAGCGGGCTCCCGGAGCAGAGGGACTCCAGGTAGCGGATGTCCTCGGCGCGGCGCTCCAGGAGGGCGCAGAGGCGCGCGGTCTCCTCCTCCCGCTCGGCGCGGTCACGCGCCCGCTCGGCCAGGAGCCGGTCGAGGTCCTCCCGGTGGCGGGCCTCCTCTTCAGCCAGGAGCCGGCGGAACGAGGCCGTCTCCTCCTCCTGGCGGGCCAGCTTCCCCGCCAGCGTCTCCGCCAGCCCCGAGCGGTCGGACGCGGTCGTCTCCAGAAATTCCCGGAAGAACCCCTCGGGCGGGGACGCGGGCCCGGAGGCGTGGCCCTCCCCCTTCCCCAGGACGGGGGGGCCGTCGTGCCAGACCAGGAAATGGCGGTAGGCGGGCTCGGCGTTGTCGCAGCCGTAGTACCAGCGGTGGTAGAGTCGGTTGAGGGCGAAGATCAGCGGCCAGGGCTCGGGGAGCGAGACCAGGTAGGCGTTGAGGCAGGTCATGGCCAGCCAGCGGTCGACCCTCCCGTTGGCCAGGACCTCCGGGCGCGGCTCCGGGGCGGCCGGCCCGGCGTAGTCCTCCAGCCGGGGCAGCTCCCGGGAGAGGTGCTCGACCAGGAAGGGGTTCTCCTCGCCCAGGACGCAGAGGTGGAACTCGTTGGCGGCGGCTTCCGCCGCCGCCACTTCCTCCGAGGCGAAGGGCGCGGCCAGCACCACCGCGCGGGACGCCACCCGGCGCAGCTCGGCCAGCAGGAGCGGCCGCTGGGTCGCCTCCAGGTGCTCGAAGACGTCCATGGCCACCGCCGCGTGGAAAGCGCCGTCGGCGAAGGGGAGCGCCAGGGCGTCGCCCCGGACGAACCCGGGGGCGAGGAACCGGTCCCGGTCGAGGTTGACCACCGTGTCCCCGGGCAGGAACCCCTGGAGGAACCCGTCGCGGCTGCCCGCGTCCAGGACGTTCCAGTCCCCCCCCTCCGGGCGCAGCCGCTCCAGGATCTCCGCCGCCAGCCGGTAGCGCTGGAGCTGGTCGAAGGTCATGTCCTGTTCGGGGATTTCCATCGTCCCTTGCCCTCGGGGCCCCGGAGCGGCGGCGGCTTCAGTCGCTCTCCTCGGCCGCGGACGGGCCGGGGGCGGGGGCGGCGGGCTCCCGGCGCCGGAAGATCCGACGGAGCCGGCGCCAGATGCGCTGGAAGATATTCCCCCGCATCCGGCGGATGATCTCCTTGCGGCGCTCCTCGATCCGGGCGATCTCTTCCGGGGTGAAATCCTTGCGGAAGAGGTTCTCGGCGGCCTCCGCCTCCAGCTCCAGGAGCAGGTCCCCGTGGAAGCGGACCACCCGCACCGGCACTTCCTCCATGCCCAGGTCGCGGCAGGCGCAGTAGCGCCGGTAGCCGGCGACCAGGCGGCCGTTTTCGTCGATGACGATGGGGTTGAGCAGCCCCAGCTTCCCGATCGACTCCCGCAGCGAGGAGATGTCGCCGGGATCGGTCCGGATCCGGTCCTGCTGCGCGACCGAGATGTTTTTCAAAGCGATCTTCATGGCAAAGATACCCCGGCTCTGCTAAGTTTAATACTACATGACAACAAAGCGCGGCGCCGTCCTGACTTCGCCGGGCGCCGGGCGGAAGTATAACAGAGGAACCCTTCAACCGGGAGGAAAAGATGATGCGCTCCATGCTCATCGCCGCGGTCTCGATCTGGCTGGCGGCGGCGGGGACGGCCCGGGCCGAGACCCCCGAGAACCTGGCTTTTTACGCCTACACCCCCAACCTGGCTCAGACCATCGGCGACGTCGCCGCCTTCACCGAGCAGCTGGGCCTGCCCTCGGCCACGGTCCGGATGCTCCCCATGATCATCGGGTCCGCCATCAACAACCAGTCCTTGAGCGGCGTGGTCCTGGACGGCCCCTGGGCCGTGGTGGTCAACCCGCCCGCCGACGGGAACTGGGACGGCCCGCCCCCCTTCGCCATCGGCTTCACCACCCGGGGCGACAACTTCCGCAAGGGGATGGCCTCCCGGCTGGGGGAACCGGTCGAGGGCGAAGGTAATTACTTGACCTTCTCCGTCGTCACCCGGATCTTCGACACCGAGGCCTACTCCAACGCCTCCTCCGACGCCCAGGAGAACTACGAGCAGTTCTTCGTCGAATCCACCAAGCCGGTCTTCGTCGCCGGCGGCGACGACTACGCCTGGTACACCGAGGACGCCGGTATGGCCGCCGGCCTGGGCGGGTTTTCCCTGGGCGAGATCGTCCCCCTGATCGACAGCCCGGTGGTGGTGGCGATCCGTCCGGCGACCGTGCTGGCCCTGGTCAAGAACGCCATCGGGACCTTCGATCTGGAAGAGCTGGTGCCGACCCAGAAAATGCTCCTGGACCTGGTCGACCACTACGTCGGGCAGATGGGCTGGATCAACCTGGGGCTGGGCGCCGACAAGACCGGGGTGACGGTCCAGGAAGCCATCCAGGGCCGGCCCGGCAGCAACTTCGATACCTACATCCGGGCCCAGGAGAACGGGCCCCTGACCCTGGCCGGCTACCTCCCCCGCGGCGCCTACATCCTCTCCGACCAACGCGTCGCCCGCCAGGACATGATCATGGACGCCTTCCGCCGCTTCGTCGACACCTTCACGTCCGCCGTCCTGGCCCAGACCGGGGACGACAAGGACGCGGGCAAGGCGGTCGGGGTCATCCAGAAGATGTCCTCCGACCTCCTCAACCTCTACGACAAGCACCTGGCCCTGGTCGGCGACGAGGTGGCTTCGGCCATCACCCTGGACGCCGGCGGCGCCATCGGCTACGTCGTCCTGGAGAAGCTGGCCGACCCCGACGCCTTCGTCAAGTTCCTCACCGGGAGCCTGGGCCGCGACGTCCAGAGCCTCTCCATGCTCTCGACCATGCTCGGGATCAAGGTCGAACCCGATTTCTCCGGCGTCGACGCCCCCCGGCTCTGCCGCCAGTTCAAGGTCTACTCCTACCGCTTCGCCGTCGGGCCGGCCCAGGCCGACGAGGGGAGCCCCCTGGACCTGGGCACGATCGATTCCCCCCAGCTGAAGATGATCTTCGAGAACGGGATCAACTTCGAGACCGCGGTGGTCGGCGACCTGGGGATCACGGTCATGACCACCGCCAAGAGCACCGGGATCGACGACCTGATCGGGCGCGTGGCCGACAAGCGGCCTTCCTGGGACCCGGCCCAGGTCATCCCCTGCTACCCCGGGGCCAACTCCGCCGGCATCCTCAACTACAACGCCCTCTTCAACGCCTTCCCCGCCACGGAGCAGCCCGAGCAGTTCCAGGCCCTGCGTAACGTCGACCTCTCCTTCCCCTTCTGCAGCCGGGTCGAGAACGGCGTGATCAAGGTCTGGGGCACCGTCCCCGCCTCCACCATCAGCCAGGCGATGAACGCCATGGGGTTCGTCCCCTCCGAGGGAGGCTCGGACACGTACGGGGACTGAGCGCTTAACCGGCGCCCTCAAAGCGCATAAAGCCCGGCTCCGCCGTCGAGGCGGGGCCGGGCTTTCCGTTTCCTAGCGGCGGGAGGACTCGAACCTCCGACACGCGGATTATGATTCCGCTGCTCTAACCAACTGAGCTACGCCGCCGTTTCCAGCCCGGTATTATCCCCAAACCCGCCCTCCGGGCAAGCCTTTTCTCCCCCCCGCCCTGCTCTCTACGCCCTGCGCCCTATTCTATGCTCCATGCGCTCTGCTCTTTGCTTCTTACCACAGAGGACACCGAGGGGGAATGAGAGGGTTCGGGGTTCGGGGTTCAGGATTCAGGAAGGGAGGAGGAGGGGGAAGATCTCCCCCAAAAAGACAGAGTTTTAACCAGGAGAAAGTGACAACTTTAAATTAGGATGTGACCCCGTCCTCCCCCAAAACCTCTCCACAATCTGCGAAATTTTCTTTCCTAATCTGTGAAATCTGTGGTTCTCCCTTTTCCCCATCTGTGAAACCTGCCTGCCGCAGGCAGGTCTGTGGACATCTCCCTAATCTGCATAATCTTAGTTCCTCCCTTCCCCCATCTGCTGAATGGGCTGTTTCTTGTGAATAAACCGGGCTTGACCATGTAAC
>DAOSXE010000048.1 GCA_035380285.1 bacterium
GGTGCTGCCGTCCCCGTCGTAGTCGGCGCCGACCGTGATATCGGTCGACACCCCATAAAAGGTTTTCGTGAGGCTGCGCACCATCCATTTCCCCAGGCTGGGGCGATAGATGGCAAGATCCCAGGTTCCGTCCCCCGAATAATCCCTCGGGATCGGGCGGTCCGTGGAAGTTCCGAACCAGACTCGGGTGAGGCCCCGGACCAGCCAGAGGCCGGCCGGGGGCCGGAAAAGGGCGATATCGGCGGTCCCGTCGCCGTCGTAGTCGCCGACGACCGCGGGCGGCCGGGGCGACGGTGTCGGCGAAGAGGTGGGGGCGGCGGTGGGGGAAGGAACCGCGGTCGGGCCGGGCGTGGGGGATGAAGAAGGCGCCGCCGTCGGAGACGGCGTCGGCGTGGAAGATGCCGAGGGAGTGAGGATGGGGGTGGGTGAGGCGGTGGCGGCGGTTCCGACCTCGAAGGGGGCGGTGGTGTCGAAGGAACCCGGGCCGGGGACGGGTTCCGGTTCGACGCGGAAAAGCACCCCGGAAGCTCCCGCCGGGAGATCGGTGGCGGAATCCCAGACGTAGATGTGGGAAACTCCCGCCATGCCGGTCGCCAGGTCGGTTGTCCCTTCCCCTCCGGTTCCCCGGGAGGCCGCGGCGAAATTCGTCCCGTCGGTGCTGAAACTGAAGGAGGCCGAAGGACAGGTCTGGGCTTCCCACTGGTAGAGCTTGTAGCCGATGGCGATGTCGCCCGCGGCCGGGCTCCCGGGCGTTTCCGCCTCCGCCGACATCCTCCCCATGACGATGGCGGCCCCGGTGTTGTAGTGCGCCCCCCCCTGTCTCCCCGAACGGGTGATAAAATAGCTTTCGCCGAGCCGGATGCAGTCCAGGTTGTAGTTTCTCTCGTAGTTCCAGTTGGCGGAGTCGCTCAGGTTGCGGCCGCCGATGACGCCGACGGGGTCCTCCCGGCAGATCCAATCCACGCCGTCGGTCGAATAGAAGGAGTAGATCGGGTACGAATAGTTTTCCGTCCAGAGCATGAACCCCTGCCGTTCTCCGTCGGAGTACACTTCCTGGAGCGAGCAGGGATACTGGGTGGAAGAGGCGTTGGAGCATCCCGTAAAGGTGATGAAGGCGCCGACTTCGGCCGGAGCGTCGGTGTGGTCGCTCCAGCGCTGCTGACATTGAGCGTCCCAGGCGTACATGCTCCAGTCCAACCCGTTGCTGGAGATGTACATTTCGAAGTAGCCGGGGCCGCCGCTGGGGTCGAAGCTGTTGGAGCCGAGATAGAAGACATAGCGGTTGTCCAGAGGACGCTCGGGGACCAGATCTCCCGAGCCGTGCGGGCGATAGAGAATGGTGGGTTTGGTCATGATTTTCGTGGTCGGGGACCAATCGTAGCGCTTGTAGGAAGGGGGGCAGTAGTCGGGCTCGGGGAAGGCTTGCCAGTAGCTGCCGTCGGTCGATTCGGCGTAGCGGAAGGCGGCGTTGTTCCCGTAGCCGCAGTACCATATCTTGAATTTGACGTTTCGACTCTGCGCGGTCCAGGCGACGTCGGCGGCGGGGAACCCTTCCGGATCGCAGGCGAGGGCGTGGTGGCCCACCGACCAGGTCCTGGGGATATCGACCGTATCCGTCTCGGCGCCCGTCGACCAGGCGCGGCCGTCGGACGACCACCCGCGATAATAATCGCCGGGCGCGGCTTCCGCCTCGTAGGAGAGGATGGCGATGAAACGCTGCCCGTCCCAAGCGGCCCGGCATTCGTAGAGACGGCTCTCGTAGTCCCAGCCCTGCAGGGCCGGGGCGGTTCCAGGGTTCCAGTCGGTGTAGGAGAAGTCGGTCCAGGCCGGTTGGGTTGCGGCCGGCCGCGGGGCGAATAACAAGACCGTCAGGGCCACGGGGATCCCTACTTTGCCGCGGTTGATACGCATCGTCTCCGCTCCTGACCCCGCCGGGTCCGGTTGTGGGGTTTTTCGTCGATTATTACAGTATAAAACCTTGGCATAGGCAAGGGGAGGAAAACCGGTCGGCAAAGCCTGTCGCCGAGCGTTCGGTACCCTTCGCGGGAAACCGTTGCCCCGGCGAGTTCCTCGTTTCCTTCGTATGCACCCGGAGATTGCGGGGGAGAAAATCTTGAGGGAAACCCCGCGCCGGAGTTTACGCGGGGGGATTTATCTGTTAGCTTTATTGGTGTATGATCCGCTGCAACCGTGTTCAACCAGGGAGGTGGCCGTGAAACGAGCGGCGTGGTGTGTTTTCTTCTCCGTCGGTATGCTGATTCCCTTTCCGGCTCTCGCCCAGAACTGGTACCTGTCCACCGACCTGGGCGGCCAGGTCAATGCCGTCGGTGCCGTCGATCCCGGCGATGTCTGGGCGGTCCTCGGCAGCCCCTCCGACCCGGGGGAAATCTTTCATTACGACGGGTCGGCCTGGTCGCTCCAGACCACCATCACCTCACCACTGACCGCGGTGGAGGCCCTCGACGCCGCGCACGTATGGGCGGGAGGGGAGGATGGCACCACCCCCGTGGTCTACTTCTACAACGGTTCCGGCTGGTCCTTCCAGACCGAGGTGGTGAACGGAGTCTGGCTCAACGATTTCTACGCGGCGGACGCCCTCGCCGTCTGGTTTACGAGCAGCCGAATCTATGTCACCTGGAGCGGCGGGGCCGCCTGGGAAATAGATACCGAGGCCACCTATCACCAGTACGGCATCGATGGTCTCAACCAGGGCACCCACATCTGGACGGTCGGCGGCCCCTACGGCAGCCTGAATCAGGTTCTCTACTGCCAGACGGGCTTCTGGTTCGTTCAGACCGAGGTGGCCAACTGGAACTCGCAGACGATCCAGCTCCGGGCGGTCTGCGCCGTCACCGACGGCGAGGCCTGGGCCGCCGGCGCCCCGGGCCATATCCTCCGGTATAACGGTTCGGACTGGTCCGTCTCGACCAGGGTCGAGTATGAGGATTTTCTCTCCCTGGCCGCGCGCGGCCCCGGCGACGTCTGGGCCGGGACGAAGACCGGGAAAATATACCGATTCGACGGGTCCGAGTGGGGTTTCGCGACGGACCTGGGCTCCGGCTGGATCTATGGGCTGGCCGCGGCCGGCGACGAGGTCTGGGCGGCGGACAATAACGGACTCGTCTTCCGGTTCGGCGCTTCCACCCCCACCCCGGTAGGATACCATACCCCCACGCCGACGGCTCCGCCCACCTGCACCCCGCCGCCTACCCTCACGCCTCCTTTGACTCCGAGCCCGAGCCCGACTCCCGGGCTGCCGCCCACCCCGCCCCCCGACTGCGGCTGCGTCGGGACCACGCAAACCTTCCGCTGGGGCGACACCATCACCGAGGACTGCACGATGAACAGCGACCTGGAATGGGAAGGGTCATGTTTCACCGTGGGGACGGACGGCATCACCATCGACGGGGCCGGCCACAGCATCACCGAGTACAACGGCGCCTATACGGGCACAGCCACCGGGATCGATTTGAACGGAAGAAGCAACGTCACCATCAGAAACCTGGGCATCTATCAGTTCAGTTACGGAATGCATGTGGAGGATTGCGCGAACATCGCCATCCTCGACAACGTGATCAGCGAAAACAAATGGTGGTACGGGATTATCTTCTCCGACACCTCCGACAGCACCATCGCCGGCAACACCCTGGAGGGGAACGGTCTCAACACCGGCGGCGCGGCGATGTGGTTAGGCGGGGCCTCGTTCAACCACATAACCGGGAACACCATCAACCGCAACGATGTGGGGCTCGATCTGGACTTTGCCTCGGACAGCAACATCATCTCCGGCAACACGGTTACGGACAATAAGAATGACGGATTGCGCATCATCAGCGGAAGCCACAACAGCATCGATTCCAACGAATTCTGTTCCAACGCCTGGAGCCCGGTCACCACTCAGGGTTACTGCGATATCCGGGTTATAATCGGGACCGACAACACCGGGATCAACAACTTCTGCGGCACGGCCTCCGGCTACCACGACACCGGGGCCGTCCGCTGCAACTTCGCCTGCTCGCCCGGCTGGATCAACGACTACGACGGGGATGGGACCTCGGACATCGGGATCTTCCGGGATGCGTCGGGCCTGTGGGCGATCCGCTCGGTGACCCGGGTGTATTTCGGGGGAAGCGGCGACCGGCCCGAGCCCGGGGACTACGACGGCGACGGCACCACCGACTTCGCCGTCTTCCGGGACTCCTCCGGTCTCTGGGCGGTGAGAGGGCTGACCCGGGCCTACTTCGGCGGCGGCTACGACCTGCCCCTTCCCGGCGATTACGACGGGGACGGGACCTCGGATATCGGGATCTTCCGGGCCTCCTCGGGGCTGTGGGCGGTCCGGGCCGTGACCCGAGTCTACTTCGGGGGGACCGGGGACCTGCCCGTTCCCGGCTATTACGACGGCTCGGGGAAGGTTACCGCGGCCGTTTTCCGCGCCTCCAGCGGTCTCTGGGCGCTGCGGGGGACGACCCGGATCTACTTCGGGAACTCCGCCGACCAGGCCGTTCCCGGCGACTACGCCGGCGCCGGTGCCTGGAAACCGGGGATCTTCCGTTCCTCGTCGGGGCTTTGGGCGCTGCGGGAGGTGAGCCGGGTCTATTTCGGGTCCGGTTCCGACCGTCCGGTTCCCGCGGTGTACCAGGGGAACCGGAAGGACGATGTCGGGATCTTCCGTTCCTCCTTGGGCCTGTGGGCGGTCCGGGAGGTGACCCGGGTCTACTTCGGGCAGACGGGGGACGAGCCGGTGGCGCGGTAGGGCGCCGGGCTGAACGCCCCGGGGAGCGAGGCTGATCCTTCGAGGAGACCGCCGGTACCGTTCCGGTCGGTTTTCCGGTAGCGCGGTAACGTGTTCAACGGGTAAAGGGAGGTATTGCGTATGAAAAGATTCGGGCTGGCGCTGGCGGTGACGGCGATGGCCTGGTCGTCCGTCCCGGCCGCGGATTTCAACGGCGACGGGACCGACGACATCGCCCTCTACCGGAGCTCCGTGGGCGGTTGGGCCGTCCGGGGGATGACGCACTTCTATTTCGGGCAAGCGGGGGACCGCGTGGTCCCGGCGGATTACGACGGAGACGGGCTCTGCGAGCCCGCGGTCTATCGAAACTCGACCGGCCTGTGGGCGGTCCGCGGCCTGACCCGGGTGTACTACGGGGCTTATGTCTGCTCGCCCCTGAGCGGCGACTACGACGGCGACGGGACCGACGACATCGCGGTCTTCAACGGACTCAACGGCCTCTGGGCGGTGAGGGGGATGACCCGTCTTTACTACGGCCGGAACGGGGATGTCCCGGCCGAACCCGCCTCGGCATCTTCCCTGGCCCGGGTCAGGTACCGGGCCTTCGGCGCGTCGATGGGATTTTCCATGGGGGTGACGTACGTCGACTGGACGGGCGAGACCCGGAGCGTGAGCGTGACTCCGGCGGACTACAGCTGGTCGACTTCGTTCAGCGCCCAATCGATGGCCCGGCTCTACCTCAGTATCGGGGTCCCCGATCTGCCCAACAGCCATGCCCAGCTGATCGTGAACGACGTGCTCCTTCTGGATATCGAGACCCAGGACGCCGCGGGGTTCGACGGTTACCTGGGGCAGGATGGGGCCGGCAGCTATTATTTCTCCGGCAGCACCTGGGACGAATAACTCGGGGGGCTGAAGAAGTCGGAGGCCGCCCCCTGCCGGTTGCGCGCCCGGACCGGTCCTACCGACGGTCGCGGAGTCCCGGGAACTTCAATGCTTGTCCGTCGATCCGGCCGGGTGCGCTTCCAGGGCGTCGAGGCGGGCGTTCAGGGCTTCGAGCTGCCGTTGTTGCTCCCGGGCCAGATTATGGAGGACGATGACCTGGACCTGGAGGTTCTCCGCCGTTTCCACCGTCTCGAACGCCATCCGGGTCATGTCGATCGATCCCTTCTCCTCGTCCGCGGCCGCCGTGATCCAGGGGAGGTGCCGCTCGTCCTTGAGGTAAGCTTCGACCTCGCCGGTCTTCATCGCCCGGTAGCCGCTCTCGAAGACGTAATCGGGCTTGGTGTAGGCCGTGCCGTTGGCCGTCCCGGCCGTTCCGCCGTAGCGGACGCTGCCGGTGGCCCGGATATCGCCGTCGACGTCGAGCGTGTAGGCGGGGTTGTTCACTCCGATCCCGACATCGCCGTCGGCCTCAACCCGGAGGGCCGTCGCGCCGTTGAAGATTTGGACGAGAAAGGGGTCGCCGCTGTCGGCCCGGACCACCATCCCGTAGTCGTTGGCGGCGTAGCCGGTGTTGTGTATGCCCACCAGCCACCCGCCATGGTAATTGGCCTTTACGGTGAGGGGATAGGCCGGTTCGGTGGTTCCGATCCCGACGTTGCCGGCGGTGTAATGGATATCGGACCCGGACGCGGTCCAGAGGCTTCGTCCGCCGCCGATCCCGGGGAGCGGCTCGTCCGTGGAACCGCCGAAATATACCCGGGTTATGCTCTTGACCGCCCAGAGGCCGGAGCCGGGCCGGAAGACGCAGATATCGACCGACCCGTCCCCGTCGTAATCTCCGGGCATGGGCCGGTCGCTGGAAGACCCGAAGTAGGTCCGCGTGAACCCCCGGATCGCCCAGAGCCCCGAGGCCGGACGGAAGATGCCGATGTCGTTGAACCCGTCGCCGTTGAAATCGGCGGCGGAGGAGAACAACCCGTAGCCGAATCCGATAGCCGCCGTGAGAACGCCTGCCGCCCACGTTTTCATTGTCCGCTCTCCTTGCTCATTGGTTTCGATGACCTCGCAGTAGACCCGGTGTGGCTGTCCTCCCCGCCCTCCCCCCTGCATCTTCACCCCTGAGTGGAGGGTACTTTGAAGCGAAATCCTAAAGCAAGAACTTGTCCGGTATCGGGGTGAACGTCGCTTCCGGCGTCAGCATATTGATGGCACAGACGCTGGTTTCGGTTCACGTTCCCTGAAGTTACCTGAGTGTATGAGGATATAACGTCGCGGGCTGGTTGAGCCAGGACACATTCTGCGTCGCCGGCGGTTGCGCTATGCACCATCGCCGCGACCCTAGAGAGGCCGCGGCGCAGTCCGGACGTTGATTGCAGTGTCTTCATTATCAGCAACTTGCGCCTGGGTTGCCTTGTTGTTTCGGTCTACTGGCATGGTTATTGCTTTTTTATCGGTAGACCGGTTGTCCCCTTGGGGAAGCCGGACCGGACGATAACGGGAGAACGGGGCGGGGGGGCGATGGAGGCGCGGGCCCGGAAGGAGCAGGGATGAAGACGGCTATGGTGATAATGGCGGCACTGATTATCGGGATGTGGGAGCTTTTGCCCGCGGCCTATCCGATGGAGGGCGGAACTCCCCGAGCCAAGATCGAGGAGGAAGAGCCCCGCAACAACAGCGAGACTATGTATGTGTACGGGCGGGGCAACCCCGACTCGCTCTGGAAGATATGGCTGAAATGGCTCCAGGACGAGCACAGGCAGGATACCTACGGGTCATCGACCTCCCACGGGAGCGGAGGCGGCGGATCGACCGATGACGGGGATGGCGGCGCCGGCGTGACTATCCCGGAAAATACCGACCGTGAGGAGGAGCCCGGATACGACGGCGGCTACGTCGACTGTTCGGCCTCCAACATCCACAGTCAGATCGGGTCCGCCCTCAACGGGTTTCAGGCATTGGTCTGGGAAGACTACATCGCCATATCGAATTATTTGGCCACGGTCAGGGCTTACGGTGACCCCGACCCCGATTGGGGGGGCTGCGGCGAGGCCCTGGGCGAACTCTGCGACGACGCGAGCGTATTCCAGATGGGTTATCAATATCCCTTTTTCCCCAGCCTGAGGATGCATATGGATATGCCTTATGATCCGGTCACTTGCGAGGACGTGAACGCGCTGATCGGAGACATCGTCGCGTGGTACGGTAGCTGCGGCTGGATCCTCGACGGGCTCCCCGAGGTGTACTGGTCGACTTCATTTGAGCCCGACGATCGCAAGAGCCCCGCGGTCGGCGAGAGCTACCCGCAGTGGCGTGAGGAAGAGTGCGAGACCTCCGGGGAGAGCCCAGCCGGTTCCGGCTACGCCCCGGACACCCTCGATACGCGCGTTATCGGCGGGGGCGAAGAGCCTTCCAGCGAGCGCTGACGGCGGTTTATCCGGAACCCGGAGGCTGTCCGATCACCCGGTGACCAGCCGCTCCTTTTTCCGGCGGCTCCAGCCCTTGATCCGGGCTTCGCGCTTCAACGCCGCGGAACGGTCGGGGTGGGGTTCGGAGTAGACCAGCTTCGCCGGGCCGCGGCCGGCGGTGTAGCTGCCGCCGCGGCCGCGGTTATGCTCCCGGAGGCGCCGCTCGAGGTTTGTGGTGATCCCGGTATAGAGCGTGCCGTCTCGGCAGCGGAGAATGTAGACGTACCAGGGAGAAGACGAAGCTTCGACCTTCATCTCGACCGCTTTACCCTCGCCGTCCATACTTCCCCGGCGGCGTCACCCTGGCCCTTCGCGGAGTCGTTCAGGGGATCTGGGAGGTGCAGTTCGGGCAGCGGGTGGCTTCGATCGGGATGGCCGAACAGCAGAAGGGGCAGTCCTTGACGGTCGGTTCCGCCGGGGCCTCGACCGGTTTGCGCTTGAGCTGATTGATACCCTTGATCAGGAGAAAAACGGCGAAAGCCACGATCAGGAAACTGATCACCCCGTTGACGAAGAGCCCGTATTTGAGCTGGACGGCGGCGGCGACCGGCTCGCCCGCCGAGTTCACGACCGCTTCCTTGAGGACGACCATCTTGTCCGAGAAGTCCACTCCGCCCAGGAGCAGGCCGATCGGGGGCATGAGGACGTCGTCCACCAGGCTCTTGACTATGGTCCCGAAAGCTCCCCCGATGATGATGCCGACCGCCATGTCCACGACGTTCCCGCGGACGGCGAAATCCTTGAACTCCTTCAGTATCCCTTTCATCTCCACAGCTCCCTGTTGATGAGTTTCCGCCTTCGGTAGAGTGAAAAACCCGGCCGGAGATTAGAATCCGGACCGGGTTAAAATTCGAGATCAATGAGTCCAAGCTCGGCGATCACGCTCTAAACATTGCACAGGACATCTAGGCTGTCCAGGGCAAATCCGACAAGGGAAAAATGCCGTGGCGCGTTCCACGGATTGCACGGATGAGGAACCGGGATTACGCAGATCGGGGAACAGGGAATTTTTGCACCTGATTACTCTGATTGGGGAAAGAATTCAGAATTCAGTAGGAAACGTCCCCACCTCGTCCCCTTCTCTCCTTCATGAACTTCATGTCCTTCATGGTCGAGAGAAGCAAAGAGCATGGGGCATAGAGCAGGGCGTAAGACCCGCCGCCGGACTTCGGGGCTCGGGAGGGAGCCGGACCTGGCATCGGGGGCCGAGGCGTGTTATTCTTTTACAAAGAGTTTTATGTCGAATTGATGGTTCCTCAAAAATGGAGACACCTCCTGAATGGCGCCGGAAGCGGACGTTTCCCGATTCCAGCGGAGGGGCAGTCGTTACAGAGAAAAAACGAAAACATTTTTCGTAAATAATAGATTTACATGTTTTTGACAACAGCCTGACCGGAGGGGAACGACAGTGAAGATAAACGGCGTCATCGTCGCCATGCTCGCCCTGGCGGGTTTCGCCCGGGCGGAAGAGTGCGAACCCAACGACTCACCGGAGACGGGGGCCCTGCTCCAGCCCGCGCCCTGCGTCGAAGTGCAAGCCGAAGTCTCCCCGATCGGGGACCAGGACTACTTCCAACTGATCTCCGCCGGAGGGGAACGGCTCTGGGTATCCGCCCTGACCGACAGTGACACGGTCGTTGCCCTTTATCGGCCGGACGGGTCCCTCCTCGAATCCGACGACGACGACGGCAGCGGCCTCGGATCGCTCATCGCCGGCGCCCACCTCGATGATCCGGGGACCTACTATCTGCAGGTATACAGATACTCCAACACCAGCACCTGCTCCTACGATCTCTACGTCACGATGTTCGACGGCCTCGACATGGTCCCGGAGACGGGAACGTCAAACGAAACCGCCGCCCTGGCCCAGGAAGTCGGCACCGGCTGCTGGATCTCGGGGAGTTTCGGTTCCGCCACCGATCTGGACTGGTACGAATTCACCGCCGCCGCCGGAGACATGCTCGTATTCCAGTTCGACGACGACCCCGAACGCTCCGGCACCGGGGCCTTCGACGCCGTCCTCGGGCTCTACTCATCCTCGGGGACCAGCCTTCTCGACGAGTCCGACCATGAAGGGAAGGGCCCGGACGAGCCGGAGGATCTCTTCTATTACAACTCCACCTCCCGCACCCTCTGGCTCTGCGTCGAGAGCGACACCTCTTCCGGTTTCGTCGCCGGGAGCTACGCCCTCGCCATCAACGTCGCCGCCGAGCACTCCTGTATCGGAACGCCGACGCCCGTCCCCTCGGCTACCCCGGTCGTCCCCACCCCCAGCACCACTCCCACGCCCGTGCCGACCGAGACGCCGCCGCCCTCGCCCACCCCCACCACGGCCCCCTTCCTGATCAGGATTTTCGACAACCGTTTCCAGCCCGCGGTCTTCCGGGTCGACCCCGGCGGAGTGGTCGCCTGGCGCAACGAGGGGAGCAACCTCCATACCAGCACCAGCAACGGCGGGACCTGGAATTCCGGAACGATGCTGCCCAAAGACATCTATGCCCGCGCCTTCTCCGGCATCGGCATCTATAACTACCACTGCGAGTTCTACCCTTCGATCGAGGGAAGGATCATCTGCGGCTTGGCCACCCCTACGCGCCCACCCACTCCCGTCCCCACCGCGACCCCCGTGCCCTCGCCGACGATGGAACCGGTTATGCCCCCGGTCGGTGGCGACTACGACGGCGACGGGCTCGCCGACATCGCCCTCTTCCGTCCCTCGTCCGGTCTTTGGCTGGTCCGGGGCCTGACCCGGATCTGGTACGGAACCGGCACCGATATTCCCGTTCCCGGCGAGTATTCCGGCGACCGGACCTGGGACATCGCCGTCTTCCGGCCCTCGCTGGGCAAGTGGATGGTTCGGGGAGTGACCTCCGTCTTCTACGGCGTCTCCACCGACCTCCCCGTCCCGGCCGACTACGACGGCGACGGAGCCGGG
>DAOSXE010000049.1 GCA_035380285.1 bacterium
CCCCAGGGTCCGTGGCGGTGTTTTTTTACGCCATGCTCTATGCTCCATGCTCTCTGCCTCTCTTCCTTGAACCCTAGAGTGGTCCCGTCGGTGGGGTCCCTGCCCTCCGTCTTCAGATCCGCTTGATCAGCCGAATAACGGCGACCAGGACGACCGCCCCGACCACGGCCGTGACGAACAACCCCCAGCGCGAATCGGCCGGAACGATCCCCAGAGCCCGGAACAGCCACCCCCCGAACACGGCGCCGACGATGCCGACGATGATGTCGCCCACCAGCCCGAATCCGGCCCCCCGGACGATAACCCCCGCCAGCCACCCGGCCACGGCGCCGATGACGATCAACCAGATATATTCCATCTTTATCCCCCTTAGTTGCGGGATTCTCCGCGTTTCCGCCGCGCCAGTTCTTCCACCGTCAAGCCGCTGAGGACGGAGCGGGGCAGTTCCCGAACCGGGTCGCGGGTGGAGGCGTCGGCGTCGTTCTCCTTGATCAGAAGCCAGCGGCAGCCGGAGTCGCCGGACCCGGTCCGGACCAGGGCGTAGACGCCCCGCAGTTTCTCCCCGCGAAGATCGACGACCGCCTTGCCCCCGGCCAGGGCCCGGCTCATCGCCTCCGGGCGGCCGTCCCGGCGGCTGAGGTTTTCGTAGGTCCCCCGGTCCCAGACGATCACCGCCCCGGCCCCGTACTCCCCTTCCGGGATCGTCCCCTCGAACCCGGCGTAGTCGAGAGGATGGTCCTCCACCCGGATGGCGAGCCGCTTCACCTTCGGGTCCGGGCTCGGTCCCTTGGGAACCGCCCAGGACGCGAGCGCGCCGTCGACTTCCAACCGGAAATCCCAATGCAGGGTGGAGGCCCGGTGCTGCTGCACCACGAAGATCGGGGCCGAAGCCTTCATCGCTCCTCCCCTCCTCCCGCGGCGGCCAGGCCCTCGACCAGGGCCCGGACGATGACTTTCTGGCCCTCCGGGGAAGGATGGACGCCGTCGTCCTGAAAAAGCCCGGGGTCGGGCGGGTCGCCGAAACCGGGCCGGACGTCGACCACCGTCTCCGGGAGCCGGCGGACCAGGTCCGCCACCGCCGCCACGTCCCGGTTCCGCCAGTGGATCTCCAGGGGACCGAGCGCCCAGTGGACGCCGGGAAGGTCCTCGATCACCGGGGGCGGCGTCAGCCAGACCGTCCGCGCCCGGGTCCGGGTTCGGGCGAGACGGCGGATTTCGGCGAAGTTGGCCTCGGTTTCGGAGAGGCCGACCAGGGTTTTGCCGGGGGCGGCGCCCAGGGTGCGGGCGTCGTTGGTGCCGGCCAGCACCACGATCCAGTCGGGGCGGTAGGCGGCGGCTTCGAGGAAACGTGCCAGGATCTGGGCGGTCGTCTCCCCGCAGACGCCGGCGTTGATCAAGCGCAGGGGCTCGCGGGGCCGGCGGAGCGTCCAGAGTTCGCGCAGAATTTCGAACCAGGACCCGTCGTCGTCGGTGATGCTGTCGCCCAGGCCGACCACGGTGGAACCGGCGCGGAAGGGAAGCGCGTCCGCGGCACGGGTCACGGCTTCTTCTTCCAGGAGTTCGGCGGCGGCGGCCGCCGCCGCGCCGAAAAATCCTTCCCGAATCTTTTCGTACTCTTCCGGCCCCAAACCGAGGGCGGACGCGGACGCGGCCGGTGACAGGCCCGGCACCGTCTTTTCCGGGTGCTGAAACCGGACCAGGTAAGCCAGCCGCTCCCGCGCCAGGCCGGGCGGCGGCCCCGGGCGGCGCAGTTCCCGGCCCCGGCGGCGGTCCCCTTCCCGCGTTTCGTACCCGTGAACGTATCCTTTCCCGGCCTGCCGCTGCATCGGATCGTTACCATACCCCCTCGCCTGCCCTCCCGCAAAGTTTTCCTCGGTCCCGGAGAAGAGAGGGTTCGGGGTTCAGGGCGAAGGGTTCAGGGCGAAGGGTTCAGGGTTCAGGGTTCGGGGTTCAGGGGGGGGAATTCTCTCTCAATCAGAGTTAATCAGAGTAATCAGGTGCAGAAATCTTCAGGGGGCAACGCGGGGGGCTACTGAATACTGAATTCTGTATTCTGAATCCTTTCCCTTTCAGAGTTAATCAGAGTAATCAGGTGCAGAAAAGGTTCGGGGTTCGGGACCGGAGAATTGTATGTCATGGCGAGGAGTCCCGCGTCTCGCGGGACGACGAAGCAATCTCCGGAGAGATGCTCTCTGCCCCATGCTCTATGCTTCTTTTCATGCCTACATGTGAGAACAAGGGTTCGGAGAGTGGTATAGGACTGTATGGACGATAGCGGCGGACGCGTGTTATCGTTATATTGATATGGGGAAGTACAAGAAGCTGTATCAACATATCCTGATGCGGCAATCCGATGCGAATGTGCCGTTCGACGAGTTGTGTGCTTTGCTCAAACACCTCGATTTTAGCGAGCGGATCAAAGGCGATCATCATATCTTCACCATGGATGGAGTAGAGGAAATACTCAACCTGCAACCCAAAAGAGACAAAGCTAAGCCATACCAAGTCAAGCAGATCCGCAATACGATCCTGAAATACAAGCTGAGATTGGAGGACTGATTATGGGATCGAGATACGAAATCATCATCTTCTGGAGCGATGAAGATGATGCCTTCGTCGCTGAAGTACCGGAACTTCCCGGCTGTATGGCCGACGGGAGGACCTATCAAGAAGCACTTTCCAATGCGGAACGGACCGTTCAAGAGTGGATAGAAACGGCCAAGGAACTCGGGCGGACCGTGCCCGAACCGAAAGGGCGCTTGGCCTACTCCTGAGCAACATCGTGGCGTGACGGGGAGGGGATCGAACCACAGAGGGGGAATCCGCCATATAGGCATGTAGGCCATGTCGGGGAAAGGGAGGTTTTGCGCTTTGCGCTAAGCGCTCTGCTTTCTCGACCATGAAGGGGAGGGAACTGAACCACAGAGGTCACCGAGGACACAGAGAATTTTTAGAGGGGACGAATCAGAGGGTTCAGGGTTCAGGGTTCGGGGTTCAGGGCCCTCCGCCTAGGCCCCTCAATGAATCCACAGATTACACAGATGGGGAGGGAGCAGAGGGCACGGAATATTTGAGGTCCCGCGTCTCGCGGGACGACGAAGCAATCTCGGGAGCAGTTCAATGGTCACGCCATGCTCTTTGCTTTTCTCTACCATGAAGAACATGAAGAAGGGAGGGAATTAAACACAGAGGTCACCGAGGACACAGAGAATTTTAAAGAGATGCCGGCGGCCTGAAAATGCCGCCCGGCAGACAGTGGGAATACCCTACTATTTTTCAATCTGTGAAATTTTAGTCCCCCAATCTGTGAAACCTGCCTGCCGGCAGGCAGGTCTGTGGACTCTTCCCTAATCTGCGTAATCGTAGTTCGACCATGAAGGACATGAAGGGGAGGGAACTGAACCACAGAGGTCACCGAGGGCACAGAGAATTTTAAAGAGATGCCGGCGGCCTGAAAATGCCGCCCGGCGGACAGTGGGAATACCCTACTATTTTTCAATCTGTGAAATTTTAGTTCCCTTATCTGTGTCACCTGCCTGCCGGCAGGCAGGCCTGCCTGCCGGCAGGCAGGTCTGTGGACCTCTCCAGAGGGCGTGGTGGTGGGCCTGAACCCCGAACCCCCCAGGGTCCGTGGCGGTGTTTTTTTACGCCATGCTCTATGCTCCATGCTCTCTGCTTCTCTTCCCTGAACCCCCCAGGGTCCGTGGCGGGGGCCTGTAGAGTGGTCCGGCGGTGGGCTTTCCCTTCCTGAACCCTCTTTCCCCTCCCCTATAGACTCAGACCAGGCGAAACCCGTCCAACCGGTCGCGCCGGGCCGGCCAGTCCGGCTGCAGGCGCTCCAGGAGCGCGTAAAACCCGGGGCCGTGGTGAAGGTGTACGAGGTGGCAAGCCTCGTGCGCGATCACGTACTCGAAGCAAAACGGCGGTAGTTGGATCAGCCGCAGGTTGACGGCGATCCGGCCGTCGACGGTGCAGCTCCCCCAGCGCCGGCGCATGTTCCGAATCCTCAACTCCGGCCGGCCCGCGGGGTCGAGACCCAACCGGCGCGTCATCTCCGCCAGCACGGGGGGGAAAAGTTCCCGGGCCCGGACCCGTTGCCAGGCTTCGAGCCGGGCCCCAGCGCCGGCCGGGCCGCCCGGGGAAACCTTCAACCGGGACCCGAACGGCCCCGCTTCCGGGCCCTCCCCCGCCGCCAGGCGGTAGCGGCGCCCCAGGTAGAAAACCTCGTCGCCGAACCCGGCTCCGGACGGGTCCGGGACCGGGGTCCGGGCTTCCTGTTCCGCCAGTTTGCGCGCGATCCAGGGACCCCGTTCCCTGACGACGGCGGCGGCCCAGCGGAAGGAGGCCCGGCGGGGCACGAAAACCTTCACCGCCCCTTCGGGCATGATTTCGATCCGAAGGTTCCTCCCCGAACTGCGCCGGACCAGGTAGGGTATCCGGCGCCCGTCGTGTACCAGCGTCCCTTCTTCTCGAACCTTCACCGATCCAGCCTCAAGGCACCGGCGTCGCCTTTTCCCGGCGTACTCCTTCCAGCAGCCCCGAATCGATCAAGGTTTGGGCGATGTTCCCGGCCAGGAGTTCCGCCCCCCGCGTGGTGAAGTGGCCGAAGTCTCCGGCAAAAAGATCGTTGAAGACGGAACCGACCCCTTCCTCCTCCACCGCTTCCTTGAAACCGGCTTCGTTATCGACGAAGATCACTTCCTCCCCGTAGGCGCCCAACAAATTTTGCAGGTGCCGCAGGGGACGCACCGGGTATTGGACGCAGACCATCTCGATCCCTCGCTCCCGCACCGTCTCGATAATCTTGCGGTAGTTGCGCGCGGTTTGAGGATGGGCAAGCCCGTTTAACAAAAACGCCGCCTTCCGGCGCCACTGTTTGGCTTGCTCGTACTTTTCTTGAGCTTCGAGACAAACGACGAAGGTTGCCATTACCCTCTCGTTTTCCGGACGATACCGGAGGACTTTTCGGCACAGGGCTTCCAACTTCGCCCAACCGGATTCGGAATCGTTGACATAGAGCTTGGTTAATTCGTTGAAAGCCAAACCGGGAGGACGGTCGGGAGTTTCCAGGTTGATTTTCAGCGCCTTTACAAGACACCGTTCGCTCCGGACCAAGTCGTCTTCTTCATAAAAAATCGCCGCCAGCGTCTCCAGAGCCACGGTCGCCCGAGGATCGAGTTCGAGCGCCTTCCGGCAGGCGGCCCGGGATCGTTCGAAATCGCGCAAGTAATGGTAGGCAAGCCCCACTTGAGCTTGTATCCCCCCCGACTCGATACCGAGATCCTCGGTCAACTCCCCCAATTCGATCGCCCGAGACCATGCGCCATATTGGATGCAACTTTTTATCCGTTGTTCGATCACCTTTTCGAGCCATGGGCGGCGTTCCGGAGCCAGGGCGATCGCCCGGTCCGCCGCTTCCCGGGCCCGGTCCAATCGGCCCAGGTCCATATAGGCAATTGCCAATTCCGCCGGGGGCGATGACGCGTTGGGGTTCAATTCCTCGGCCCGGGCGAACTCTTCCGCGGCCCCTTCGTAATCTTCGCAAAACGACAACAACCGGGCATGACTGAGGACGATTTCGGTATCGCGCGGGAACTCATCGAGCAACCCTTCCAACAGCAACCGGGCTTCCTCCACCTTTCCCTGTTCCCGCAGAGCCTGTACCAACAACATCCGGGCTCCGCGGTGGCCGGGCTCGCCCTGAAGGAGGCGTCGGCAGATAAACTCGACTTCGGCGAAATGATCTTCGTCCCAATACTCGCGGGCTTTCTTCATGGTTATGTCTTCTTCCTCGACCGTAACCGGACTTTCCGCGGCTTCGAGGTTTTGAGCATAGATCGTTTCCATGTCCAGCGGTTCGCCGGAGACGAGCGGGCGGGCGTGATCGATTATCGCGGCCGCTAACTTATAGACTTTGCTTTGGGCATACCACGGTCCCCGTCCATCGAGTTCCGGGCAGGGAACCATCGCCTTCTGATCCCTGACCCGCCCGCGATAATCGTTGATCCCCACCATGGCGATGACCATGTCCGGACGGTATTCCTCGATGTTGCCGGCCAGGTCCTTGAGTATGGCGGTGGAGTTGGTCGCCGGGATTCCCTTATTGACCACGGCGAAACACTCGCGGCCGGCCCACCGGTTGAGCAGTTCTTCCAGTTTCCGGGGATAGTCGCCGATCACGGTGGTGGATTCGCCCAGGCAGAGAATGACGTATTTCTCCTTCCCTTCCCTTCCCTTCCCTGCCAGGGAACGCCGGTTTTCCCGCTCCTGCAAGGCGCTGAAGATCGCGCCCGCACCCCGCAGACCCGCTTCCAGCAGGAGCGCGCCCAGGAAGAGCCCGAAGAAGATCAGTCCCAGCCTCTGCCAGAATTTCTTCACCGGCGCCGCGGACCGCTCACGAGGTCAAGAGCACGATCACGATCCCCCAGATAATGAGGAGGGTGTTGCTGATGGCGTAGGGGACCGTGTAGCCCAGGGCCGGGACCTGGCTCTTGGCCGCTTCCGTGATCGCGCCCAGGGCGGCGGTGGTGACCCGGGCCCCGGCGTTCACTCCCAGGTTGATGGCCGGATCGAACTTGAAGACCCAGCGGCCGAGGAGGACGCCGGCGATCATGGGCACCGTGGTGGCGACGAGACCGGCGATGAAGAGACTCAAGCCCAACTCCCGGAACCCCTCCACGAAGCTCGGCCCCGAGTCGATCCCGACCGCGGCGATAAACATGGTCAGGCCCACCGAGTTCATGATCCACAGCGCCGGCGCGGGGATGCGGCCGAAGGTGGGGTGGACCGAGCGCAGCCAGCCGAAGATCAAGCCGGAGATCAAGGCGCCCCCGCTGGTGGAGAGGGAGATGGAGACCCCCCCGATCCTGACCGCCAGGGCCCCGACCAGACCTCCGAGCAGGATGCCGAAACCGACGAAGACCATGTCGGTCATGGTCGTCTCCCGGTCGGGATACCCGAGTTTGGCCGCGACCCGTTCCACGTCGCGCACCGCCCCCACCAGGCGCAAGCGGTCGCCCCGGTCGAGCTTGAGCCCGGACGCCAGAGGCAGGTCCTGGCCGGCCCGGACCACCCGCCGCAAGAAGATGCCGTGAAAGGCCTGGCGGACAAAGTCGGAATCGGCCAGGTCGCCCAGGGTCTTTCCCACCGCCTGCTTGTTGGTGAGAACCACGTCGATCGACTCCACCGGGACGTCGAGGAGTTCGCGGTCCTCGACCTCGGGACCGAAGGTCTTCTCCCCCAGTTCCACCAGGACCCGGTGCTGTCCCCCGACCGCCACGACGTCGCCCGTCTGCAGCACCGTCTTCTCGTCGACGTCCAGGAGTTTTCCTTCCCGGTGGACCCGTTCGACGTCGACGCGGGCGGGAGCGAAGCACTTTTCGGCCTCGGCCACGGTTTTCCCCGCCATCTCCTTGTTCTCGACGCGGTAGCTGCGGGCGGTGAAGTGCCGGTAGGCGGTAAGCCCGCTCATCTCGGCGCCGCCGGACATTTTCGACTCGTACTTGCGGCAGGCGTCGGGGAGGTTGACTCCCAGCAGCCGCGGGCCCAGGGAGGAGAGGATCCAGGCGGTCCCCGCCGTGCCGAAGATATAGGTGACGGCGTAAGCCACCGGGATATGCCCGACCAGGTTTTTGGCCTGGGCGGCGGGCAGCCCCAAGTTGTTGATGGTGTCGGTCCCCACCCCGATCACGGCGGAGATGGTCTGGGAACCGGAGAAAAGCCCGGCGGCGGTCCCGGCGTCGAAACCGGCCACGCGGGCGCAGATCCAGGTCACGACCAGGCAGATCACGCAGATCGTCACCGCGAAGATCACCTGGGGCAAGCCGTCGCTCTTCAGCCCCCGGAAGAACTGGGGCCCGACGCTGTAGCCGACGGCGAAGAGGAAGAGGAGGAAGAAAACCGCTTTGAGGTCGGACGATATCGTAATCCCCAACTGCCCGATCAGGACCCCCATCAGCAGCGTCCCGGTCACGGCGCCCAAGCTGAAATTTCCGATCTTGATGTTTCCGATCCAGTACCCCAGTCCCAGGGTCAGAAACACCGCCAGCTCCGGGTAATGCCGCAGCGTGTCCACCAGCCAGTGCATACGCTCCTCCTTGGTACGGCCGCAGGTCGGAAATATTATATCCCCTCTTCGCTTCCCCCGCCAGATTTCTCCCGCGGCGCCCGGTCCCGCGGGTTGACAGCCGCCGGACGGGATGGTAGACCGGGCTCATGAAAACGGGGGATTGCGGACCGGGGGCGCGGGCGCGCCGGGGGTTGAAGATCGTGACCGGGGGCCAGACGGGCGCCGACCGCGGGGCGCTAGACGCCGCCCGCGCCCTCGGGCTCGACTGGGGAGGCGCCATCCCCGCCGGGCGCAGGACCGAAGTCGGTCCCCTCCCGGAGGAATACGACCGGATGACCGAACTCTCCTCCTCTTCCTACCGGGAACGGACGCTCGCGAACGTGCGCGACGCCGACGCCGTCCTCGTCTTCACCTCCGGGAAACCCCGGGGAGGGACCGCCCTGACCCTGCGCGCCGCCGGCGAGACGGGCAAGCCCCGGCTCCTGGTCGACCTCCGGAAGCTCGACCCCGAAGCGGCGGCCGGGACCGTCCGCGCCTGGCTGCGGCGGACCGGACCCCGCGTCCTCAACGTGGCCGGGCCCCGGGAATCGAAGGCCCCGGGAATCGCGGGGGAAGTCCTGAACGTGCTCCTGCTGGCGCTGCGTCCCTGAAAGCCGGGCTTCAGCGCCCTTTCCCCTCCCCGGCCCGGCGGCGGGCCGCGCGCAGGAACCGGTATTGCAGGCAGATACCGGCCCCGAAGACGGCGACGCCCAGGAAATAAGGCGCCCGCAGGCCCAGCCCCTGGGCGGTCAAACCGCCCGCGATCGGGCCCAGGGCCACGCCCAGCCCCAGGAACGATTCGTGGAACCCGCTGCGGGAACCGCCTCCCCCCCGCCCGTGGACGCTGTAGTAGATGCTGGAGAAATAAGTCATCCCCCCGCAGAGGCCGACGGCCAGGAAACCGGGTACGAACAGCCAGGGCGAACTGTTCAGCCCTAGGACCAGGAGGCCGGCCGCCCCCAGGGCCTGAAAGGCGCACAGCAGGGGGAAGTTGTAGTGCCAGCCGGCTCCCCGCCGCAGGACGACGAAGACGACGATCTCGCCCGCGGCGATGAGGGCGATCAGGATGCCCAGGAAACGGTCGCCGAGCGGCTGGGCCAGGCTTTTCCCCAGGGCGGGGAAGAGGGACTGGGAGAGGCCGATCGCGAACCAGGCGGCGAAGTTGGCGGCCCAGCCGATATAGACGAACCCGGGAACGCCCTCCTCTTCCGCCTCCGCCGCCCCGGCGCTCCCGGGGCGCGGGGCGCGGGGCCGGACGCGCCCGAGCAACAAAAGCCCCAGCACCGCTCCCGCCGCCGCCGCGCCCAGGAGGTAGGGGTAGCGGTAGTCGGCCGAGATCGCCACCCCCCCCAGGAGGGGCCCTACCATCACCCCGGCGATCATGGCGATGTTGTAGTTCCCCACCTTCCGGCGCAAGCGGTTTCCCTCCCGCTCCGTTCCCACCCAGCGGATCATCGCCGGCCAGAAGACCGAAGCGCACAGCGAAAACGCCGCCGCCAGGAAAAAGAACTGGTAAAAGTGCCGCACCCAGAGGATGGAAACGAAGACCGGCAGGAGACAGAAACTGGAGACCTCGATCAGCGTCCGGTGGCGGAAGCGCGCGGCCCAGAATCCGCTCCCGGCGCAGCCCAGGGCGTAGACGATCGAGGGCCCGGAACCGAGGATGCCCAAGAGCACGGGATCGGCCCCGAACCGCTGCAAGGCCACCAGGGGGTTGGCCAGGTTGACCAACCCGGTGGTGATGTTCATGAGAAAAGCCAGCAGGTAGATCATGCCCGCGCCCGGCTCGCGGACCGGAACCCGGGGCCGGCGACGGCGGAAGTCATGGCGTCTCCCCGCCGCCGGAACCGTCCCCGTGAAGAAGTTCGCCGACCGGCCCTTTGCCTTCCTCCAGGCGCTGGGTCTCCTTGCGCGCGGCCATGACGCAGCCGGAGGAAGCCGCCAGGGCCAAAACGGCGGCCAGCAACGCCGGCGCCGCCCAGGCGCGGATAACGGAGTTCATCGGTTTCATGGGCTCACCGCCTTTCCAAGTCTTGTGCCCGCCAGTATACCTGTTTGGCTGAAGCGGGAAAAGAGACTCACCATGGGGAGGGAGGAGAGGGTTCGGGGGAGGGAAGCAGAGAGCATGGAGCGTAGAGCATAGAAAAACCCCTCCACCACGGCCCCCTTTAGGGTTCAGGGTTCGGGGTTCAGGGTTCAGGAAAGACGGGATCAGTCCACAGACCTGCCTGCGGCAGGCAGGTGACACAGATGGGGAATGGGTTTTGAGGGAGCAGTGGGCACGAGATATTTGAGGTCATGGCGAGGAGTCCCGGGGGTCTCTCTGCTCCATGCTCTATGCTCTTTTTAACCATGAAGAACATGAAGAAGGGAGGGAATTAAACACAGAGTTCACAAAGGTCACAGAGAATTTTAAAGAGATGCCGGCGGCCTGAAGATGGAGATATAACCGAAAGTTGTGGATGGGAAAAAGGAGCGTATCCTTTCAGGAAAAC
>DAOSXE010000050.1 GCA_035380285.1 bacterium
AGCGGAGAGGGTGGGATTCGAACCCACGGTGCCCGCAAGGGCACAACGGTTTTCAAGACCGCCCCGTTCGACCGCTCCGGCACCTCTCCGAAAGGGGACCCGAAGGGCCCCGGCCACAGGATAAGCAGGGGCGCCCCCGGGCGGAAGCGTTTTTTCCCGGCTCAGAGCCGGGGGCGGGGCCGGGTCCCCAGGGGGACCCGAGGGATGGAACGCCACTGGGTGGTCAGCGTCATCCCCCCCGGCAGTTCGGGGGTGTAGCCTATCGCCCGGACCGCCACGATCAGGGAGCGGTCGGGACGCAGTTCCAGATCCAGGCCGGTCTTGCCCAGGACCTCGCCGGCGGGCCCCAGCACCTGGACCTCGACCTTCCGGGCCCCCTGGGGGGGGTAGGCCCGGAAACCCTGGATGTTCTTGGGCAGCAGCAGCCAGCTGCGCAGGTCCGCCTGCTCCGAAGCCATGTTGTAGATGTCGAAGAGGAGCCCCACCCAGCCGTTGGCGTCGGCGGCGGCGTTGGCCGCCGTTCCCTTGATGACGGCGCGGACGATCTGCCGGGTCACGGTGATGGGGATGTCGTCCACCAGGGTCTGAATGGCCTGGGCCTCGACGTCGTCCAGCAGCAGGGTCGTCCCCCAGTCCTGGCCGTCCACCAGGACCCGGGCGCCCGCGATCTTGGTGGGCACGGTGTCGTAGACGGCGAAGGCCAGCGAGACGATGAAATTGTCGATCGCGATGGGGATGTACACCTCGCGTTTGACCGGGGCCAGGCCGCACTGGAGAAAGACCACCAGGTCGCCCCGCTCGGCCAGGGAGAACTCCTCTCCCGGCAGGGGCACCCGGCTCCCCTCCCCGTAGGTGTAGGCGTCGCGCCCGGCATAGACGAACTCGGGGCATTGCTCCAGGACCCGGGAGCAGTCGATGGCCGCTTCGGAGAACTCCCCCTCGATGTCGTAGATGATGGAGGAGAGGTAGGAGCCGAACGCCGAAAGGTAGAGGTTGATTCCCCGGGAGGCCCGGGCCCGGGCCTCGGGGCCGAAACTCTGGAGCAGATCGGAGCCGGTCCGGTCGATGGTGGCCTGGTTGACGTTCTGTTCCCGGGCCTCCTTGCGGGCCTCCTCCAGTTCCTCCTGGTGCCGCCGGGCCTCCTCCTTGCGCTGCTGGTCGAAGCGGAAGCGCTCCACCCGGGCCCCCTGGACGTCGCCGAGCATGAGGTAGTTGAGCGCCTTGTAGCAGTAGAGGAGGAGCTTCTCGTACCCCTTGCCCTTGTAGGGGAGCACGGTCTCGTTGGTGACGGCGGCGGCGGCCTCGTTCCCGGCGTCGCGGAGGCTGACGTCGGCCCGGCGGTCGAAGTCCCGGAAGACCCCGTACGCCTTCTCGAAATCCCGGTTGCTGGCCTCGTACTCCCCCGCCGCCTGGTGGATCGTCCCCCGCTCCAGCAGGGCCAGCAGGCCGTCGGTGGAATCTTCGCACTCGTCGTCGGTGATCTCGGCCAGGGCCGAGGGGTAGTCGCCTTCGACGAAGCTGCGTCGGGCCGATGCCATCCGGCTGGTGTAGCTGGCGCATCCCGAAGACCACAGGACCGCGAGCGCAAGGACCGCGATCCTCCCGCATCCCTGGCCGGCCCGCTCCTTCAAGATCCATCCCCCTTCTTCACCCGGGCGGGCCGCCCGCGTTCGACGTCCGCGCGCGGACGGCCCGCCCCGGGGTCATGAGCATCCGGTTCAGAACCAGTAGTCGAGGTGGATGCCCCCGCCCACCCCCTGGTAGTAGGTCAGGTCCAGGGCGGCGGAAAGCCCCCTCACTCCGGTCTTGACGATGAAGCCGACGTCGATGGCGGGGAGAACGTCGTCTTCGGTGGAACCCTGATCGGGGTCGAGATAGGACCCCAGAATCCCTCCCCGGAGGCTGAGGTCGAAGTAGGTCGTGATCCGGGAGCGGAACGCGGCCTGGACCAGGTACCGGTAGTGCCCGACGTCGGTCTTGGCCCCGCCGACCTTGGCTTCGAGATCCTGGTAATCGGCGTAGTAGCCGCTGCCGTGGATCCCCAGGTCGAAGGCCCCGTAGCCGTACTCCTGGCGCATCAGCCAGAAGGTGGCCCCCAGGCCCGCGCAGAGGGCGGTCTCTCCCTCGACCGGCTCCCAGTCGATGGTTTCCCCGCCCAGGTCGACGAAGAATTCGACCCAGCGTCGGTCGCGGAACTGGATCCGGGCGCCGTACTGCTGAAAGTTGAGGTTCTCGTCGGCGATCTCGTTCTCCACCCGGTACTCGTAGAAACCGCCGAAGGAGAACCCCGAGGGCGGGAGCGTCTGGGCGGAGGAGACCCCGGCGCCCAGGAGACAGGCGCCGGCGATCGACAGGCGGCAGACTGCTTTTTTCATGATCAGTACCCGAACCGCGGATTGACTTCCAGCTTGCTCAGCTCTTTTTCGTCCGACCACTCCAGAATGCCGGTCCGCAGGTTCTTCAGGTTCATGGTGAATTTGTAATAGACCGCCTTCTTCGTGTTCCAGAACTCTTCCTTGCTCTGGGAGATCTCGGTGATGTTGGCGGTCAACTGGTACTCGGCCGCTTCCTGGGTCCCGAACTGGGCGGCGGCGTCCTGCCGGGTCAGCCCCTGCTCCTGCTGGCGCCGGATCTCGTCGATGGTCTGGTTGTCCGTGCTCTTGTCCAGGAACCGGAATTTCCCCGAACGCAGCAGACGGGTCCGGATCGTGTCCGTCACCGCCTCGGTGTCGATGTGCTGGCCGGTCTTGTTCTTGACGCTTTCGACCACGATGATCGGGCGCCGTTGGTCGGTGACCTGGACGATGGGGGGGAAGGTGAGCAGCGAGGCCACCATCTTATCCGCGATCGATTGCAGATCGGTGGCCCCGAAGTCGGTGTCGTAGACCGGGACGTTCTGGGCGTCGCCGTATTCGTAGGTCGTGCTGCAGCCGCAGACCAGGGCCGCCGCCCCCAGAAGAATCAGTTTTGCCGTGCCGACTCTCATCATCTCCTCCCTTGCGTTACTCGGTTCTGAGCTTGAGCTTGAAGGTGCGCGCGCTGGGGTTGGGAGCGACGCCCTGGACGGTGACGGCGTCGTTGCCGTAGAGCACCAGGTTCAACCACGGGGTCGATCCGGCGTCGAGTTCGACTCCCTGCCCGTCGAACCAGGAAAAATTGTAGAGCACGCTCTGGGTGTCGCTCTCCTTGGAGACCAGGGTCACGGTCGCCCGCATCAGGTCGCCCACGAAGTCAGTATACATTTTGACGATCTGGATGTCATCCGCCAGGCTGGGGTTGTTGACGACCACGAATTCGCTGTACTCGTACACCCCCGGCGCGACTTCGGTCGCGGTCACCGACCCCGAGATCCCCGCGCTGGAGGAGCAGCCGGAGAGAAGCCCGGCGGCCAGGACTGAGGCCAGGGCGGCCACGGTCGAGATTGCTATGCCCTTCTTCATGTTCCGCCTCCTCTATGGTTTACCACTGTAACGGTTGTTCGCCGGAACCCGGCGTATCCGGGCTGACCCGGACCGGGGCGGTCCCGGTCCCGGTGTCCTCTTCCCCGCCGGACCAGGTCACGCGGGGGATCTCGACGCCGGCTTCGGCCGAGGCGTCCTTCTCCACGATGCACCCGGCGGTGACGCCCAGATCGTCGCCGATGCTCAGCGCCGTGCTCTGGCGGTCGTTGCCCCGGATGATCCGCGCCCGGCAGAGCGGGACCTTGTCCCGGTAGACTTCCCCGGTTTCTTCGTCCGTCACCGCCTCGTAATGATAGACGGTGACCATGTCGCCCGGTCCGAAACCGCCCTGGGCCCCCCGGTTGATCAGAAGCTGGATCTTGCCCTCCCCGGCCTGGCTGACCTTGAGAACCTTGGCCGGCTTGAGCAGGCCGAGCAGGTCCCGGGTGAGCCGCCCCGAGGCTTCCTTGGCCATGTCCACCAGAACCCGGTCGGAGGCCGTGGCCTGGCCGGGGGCGGCCATGCCGGTGGAATCCACCCGCTCCACCTGAATCGACGGCGATTCCGGCAGCACCTCCCCGGTGGTGGTGTCGACCACCTGGACCAGGATGGAGAGGAAGTAGCGGCGGGTGACGGACTCGCGCCCGATCCCCGCGTAGACGTCGGTATCGGTCCTGACCTGAAAACCGTCGACCTCGGGGAAGAAGGCGTAGGCGGCCCCGGTCATCCGCCCGATCCGGGCGGCGTCGGTCCCCACCGCCACCTGTCCGAAGGCCTGTTCTTCCTGGACTTCGGCCACCCGGGAGCGGTCGACCAACTGGAAGAGCCTGGTGGCGTTGAGGGCGCCGAGAAACTGGGTCTCCAGGGAATCGGCGATCCGGCGCAGGTCGACCCCGTATCCTTCCCGGGCCGCCAGTTCCGTCACCGACGGCTGAACCTTGACCCGGCCGACGAAGATGGTATCTTTCTTCCCCGGGCTTTCCTGGCCGAGCGCGGGCAGGGCCAGAGCCGCTCCCGCCAGGACCGCCAGGGATACCGCGAACAACTTCTTCATCCTACTGCTCCTTCTTCTCTTCCACGATCACCCGCGGGGTATTGTCTCCCACCGAGTAATCGGTGACGTTGGAGGTGTCGATCCGTTCGTAGCTCTCTTCCAGGCGCTTCTTTTCGCCCTCGGCCAACTGCTTCTTGGCGTAGGCGTCGGCTTCGCTCTGTTCCCGGGCGATATCGATGCCGGCCTGGGATTCGGCCATGGCCTGCTTGAACCCTTCCAGGTCCTTGTAGCGGGCCAGCCCCGCGTCCGACAGCTCCATGGTGATGGTCAGGGTCTGGCCGTCGTAGACGTTGATCCTCCGGGCCCAGGGCTCGAACCAATCGCGGGTGATGCGGATGAAATGGATCCCCGGCGCCGCCGCGTACCGGGTCGGGACCTGTCCGGCCGAGCCGATGACCATCCCGTCCAGTTCCACCGTGGCCCCGTCCACCCCGTTGAGGGCGAGGGTGAAGGGAACCGCCCCCGGAGGCGCCTGCGGAGCCAGCGTCCGGGCCTGGGCCCCGATGTTCGCGGCCAGGCGCTCGGCGCCGTCCGAGAGCAGGGAGTTGAGATACTCCCCGTTGTCCTCGATCCGCAGGCTGTCGGTGGCGGGGATCTTTTCCGTAACCGCCACCGAATCCCCGATCACCGCCGTCCCCCGGCCGGCGTCCAGCATGCGCAGGGAAAGCCGGAGGGTGTACTCCTCGACCTGGTTGGCCACCCCGAAAGCGGCGGCGCTGGTGGTGCGGTTGCCCAGGGAATCGAGAGAAGCCACCGCCAGGTAATCGGCGTCGAGCATCTGGGCCAGCCTCAGGGCGGAGGCGTCGTCCAGGGTCAGTTCGCCCTGGGCCAGGGCCTCGACCCGCTCCAGCGCCTGGTCGGCGCCGGAGGACTTGAAGCGGTCGATGGCGTCCTGACGGCTGATCACGGTCAGCCCTTCTCCCGCGAGCCGGGCCAGGAGCATGTCCCGGAAGGAATCGATCCGGGAGTCGAGGTCCGCGCCGCCCCGGTTCTGTACGAAAACGGCGACCCTCGGGGAAGCCGCTTCCCCCGGGTCGGCCCGGACTCCGGCGCAAATCGCCGAAGCCGCCAACACCACGGCCGCTGTTACCGCTGCTGATCTCATGCTTCGTCCTCCTCGTGAAGGTTCGGGTTTCCGTGTGATCCGGCGGTTCGCCGCTCACCTGCTTTGACGGAGGGAAGGAATTTTTATTCAACCCGCCCCCGCCGTCAGGCGGCGATTTTCATCCACTTCTCCGTAGAAAACTTCAAGGCCATGGTCAGGGAATAGACCACGGTCATCACCCCGAACGCCGCCCAGCCCCCCACGATCCCCCAGCCCATGACCACCGTGGCCAGGTAGGCGGCGGGGATGAGAAAAAGCCAGTAGATCAACAGTTCGGCCCGCATCACCCAGTGGGTGTCCCCGGCCCCGTCCAGGCATTGGGAGAGAACCGTCCCCGCCCCCAGGAAGACCTGGGTCAGCCCCAGGACGATCAGCGGCCAATAGGCCAGGTCCGCCACCCCGGGATCGTCGGTGAAGACGGAAATGATGGGGCCGGCGAAGACGATGAACCCCAACCCGACCAGACCGGTGAACCCCATGCCGAAGCGGGCCGACCCCCAGCCGTAACTGCGGGCCGCCGCGTACTTGCGGGCCCCCAGCGACTGGCCGATCAGGGTGGCTCCGGCGATCCCGATCCCGACCCCGGGCATGAAGGAGAAGGAGAGGATGGTGAGCAGGACGTTGGAAGCGGCCAGCGAAACCACGTCGTTCTTGACCATCCCCACGATCTTGAAGAGGAGGAGGAAGGCGCTGAAGGTGAGGAACATCCTCACCCCCCGGGGAAAGGAGAAATACACGATCCGTTTCATCCAGTCCCAGCACAGGTGCCGGGGCGAAAAAAACCGGCAATACCGCAGGTTGGTGTCGCGGAAAGCGCAGATCAGGATATAGGCGGAGCCGCTCACGACCGCGATGGTGGAAGCCAGGGCCGCCCCGGCCACCTCCAGCCGGGGGAAGATCCATTTTCCGTAGATGAGCAAATAGTTCAAGAAGATGTTGAGCACGACCACGATGATCATCGACTCCATCCGGATCCGGGTCTTTCCCACCCCGTCGAAATACCCCCGGAACGAGGCCATGGTCAGGTAGAAGAAGAGGCTGATGAAGCGGATGCGCACATAGACGCTGACCAGGTGCCGGACCTGGTCGTCCCGGACCAAAAGCCCCACGAAAGGCAGGACCTGGGAGATGGCCAGACCGGAGAGCACCAGGCCGATGGGGGCGGTGAGCAGAAGCGAGTTGAACAGCACCTTGCCCGCCGCCTCGTAGGACTTCTCCCCCCAGCGCCGGCTGACCAGGATCTGGGTGCCGATTCCCAGAGCTTCGAAGGTGACCGCCAGGACCATGAAGACCATCGAACCCAGCCCGGTCGCGGCCAGGGCCCGGGCGCTGATCGGTTCCAGGTGGCCGACCATGGCCGCGTCGGAGATGTTGAGAATGACTTGGGACATCATCCCCAGCATCAGCGGCCAAGCCAGCTTGAATACCCGGGGAGGTATGATATTCTGGGGATTAAGGTTGCCGAAACCGGTAATCATTATCAGGCATGGTAGCAGATCGCCCGGTATTATAAAATACTTGTTGAAGTCGGCGCCGTCTGTGCGGCCGGATGGAGAAAAACATGAAGCTGATCGTACAGGTTCCCTGTCTGAACGAAGAGAAAACCATCGCCGCCACCGTCAGGGATATCCCCCGTTCCATCGCGGGGATCGAGACGGTCGAGGTCCTGATCGTCAACGACGGTTCCACCGACCGGACCGTGGAGGAGGCGCTGGGCGCCGGGGCCGACCACGTCGTCTCCCTGGCCGAGAGCAAGGGGCTGGCCCGGGCTTTCATGGCCGGGATCGGTGCCGCCCTCAAACTCGGGGCCGACATCGTCGTCAACACCGACGCCGACAACCAATACCGGGGCGAGTATATTCCCGCCTTGATCCGGCCCATTCTGGAGAACCGGGCCGATATGGTGGTGGGGGACCGGCAGGTCGCGGAGATCGCGCACTTCTCCCCGATCAAGAAGGTCCTGCAGAAAGCGGGGAGCTGGGCGGTGCGCAAGCTTTCGGGCCTGCAGGTGCCCGACGCCGCCAGCGGCTTCCGCGCCTACAACCGCGAAGCCGCCCTGCGCCTCAACGTCGTCTCCGACTTCTCCTATACCCTGGAAACCCTGATCCAGGCCGGCAAGGGCAGCCTCTCGGTGGCCCACGTTCCCGTCCGGACCAACTCCCCCACCCGCCCCAGCCGGCTCTTCCGGGGCATCGGCGACTACGTCAAGCGCTCCCTGGCCACCCTCCTGCGGATCTACACCATGTACGAACCCCTCAAGGTCTTCAGCGCCATCGGGAGCCTGGTCATGCTCGCGGGGGGAATCCTGGCGGGCCGGTTCATCTATTTCTACCTGGTCGGCCAGGGGAAGGGGCACATCCAATCCCTCATCTTCGCCGCCATCTTCCTCATCGTCGGTTTCCAGGTCCTGGTCATCGGGCTGCTGGCCGACACCATCGCCGCCAACCGGAAGCTGACCGAAGAGGGGCTGTACCGGATCCGGAAGATGGAATTGGGCTCGCCGCCGGACCGGGAGTGACGCGCGTGGTCGACGACGCCATCTCCGCGCCCGCGGCCCCGGCCCGGCTGGCCTACGTGGTCAAATACTACCGCCCCATGCCCCGGATCTCCGGTATTCTCACCTTCGTCCACGACCTGGTCGGGCGCCTGGCCCGGACCTACCGGGTCGGGGTCTTCACCTCCCTCTATTCGCCGCGGGCCCTCCGGAGCGAACAGTACCGGGGATACGAAATCCGACGGCTGGGAGGCGCCTTCCCCTGGTCCGCGGGAAGGGCGGTGCGGCGCTGGAAACCCGACGCGGTCGTCTTCGGCTCCGGCTTCTGGAGACCCCAGTACCTGCTTCCCTACTGGGAGGTCTTCCGGGCGGCAACCGGCCGGCTCCCGGCGCCGGTCCTGCTCACCCAGTACACCACCATGTCGCGACGCCGGTTCCGGCTTCTGGGCGCCATGACCCCCTCCCCCGACGCCGTCGTCTGCACCACCCCTCCTCTGCGCGACGACTGGGAAAAACTCTTCCCCGGGAAGACGGTCTTCATCCCCGCCGGCGTCGAAACCGACGCGAAGGCGAGCGGGAGCGAAGGCGCGAGCGCGCCGGGAGATACCATCAGGGTCGGCTACTTCGGGCACCTGGAGGCGCATAAGGGCCCCGACCTCCTCCTGGAGGAGTTCATCCGGGTCGCGCCTGCCAACGCCCAGCTCCTCATTCACGGCGAGGGCCCCCTGGAGGGAAGTCTGCGCCGGCGCGCCCGGGGCCGGGAAGACGTGCTCTTCCAGGGGTACGTGCCCGATACCGGGCCCTGGCTGCGCAGCTGCTCGCTGCTGGTCTTCCCCTACCGTTCCTCGGTCTCGGTCCTGGGCTATTCCCGGGCCGCCCTGGAAGCCCTGGCCGCGGGCATCCCCATCCTCTCCACCGCCACCGAGGCCGTCGCCCCCCTGATCGAGGAAGGAGTCAACGGCTACGTCTGCGCCGGGCCCGGCGAAATCGGGGACCGGCTGCGCTATCTCCTGGAACGCCCCCGGGAGCTGGAACGGATGCGGGCGGGAGCGGCCGCCAGCGCCCGGCCGTTCGATATCGGCGCCGTCGCCGACAGTTACCGCCGCACGATCGACGGCCTGCTCGAACGGCCATGACCGCGGCTCGGGGAACGTTCCTGCTCCTGGCCGCCGAAGCGGCCTTCGTCGCCAGCGGCTGGGTCATCCACGTCGGCTCCAAGCGGGTGCTGGGCCTGGAACTGTACGGCGTGTTCGGCATCCTCCTCTCCCTCCTCACCAACTACCGGATTTTTCTGGCCACCGGCGTCAACCGCGCGGTCGCCCGGTATATCGCGGAGACTCCCGACCGGGCCCGCGCCGTCCGGGACGCCGCCCTCCGCATCCAGCTTTTCCTGGGCCTGGCTCTGGGAGCGGCCGTCTGGTTTCTCGCCCCGATCCTGAGCCGTTTCTGGCACGACCCCGCCCTGGCCGGCTACATCCGCCTCAGCGCTTTCTTTCTTCCCCTCTTCGGCCTCTACTCGGTCTTCCGGGGGGTCCTCAACGGGTTTCGGCTCTTCTCCCGGGAAGCCGCCGTCTCCATGATCTATTCCCTGCTCAAAGTGGCCCTGCTCTTCGCCCTGATCTTCTCCCTGAAGGTCTACGGGGCGATCGGCGGGTACCTGGGAGCGGTGGCCTGCGCCACCGTTCTCGCCGGGTTCCTCGCCCCGGCCCCGGACGGCTCCGGGGGGCCGTTCCCGGCGGGGAAGCTGGTCGCGTTCGCCGCGCCCGTGGTCCTCTTCTCCTTCACCGTGAGCCTGATCCAGCACGCCGACCTTTATTTCGTCAGGGCCCTGGCCCCGGACCCGGGGCCGGCCGCCGGGTACTACACCTGCGCCCAACAGTTCGCCCGGATACCCTACATGCT